>JBKJQC010001009.1:0-3751 GCA_046593995.1 Polyangiales bacterium | reverse complement strand
GCGAGGACCTGCGACCAGCCCGAGCATCAACATCGCCGTCCACCACGTCGCGCGCTTGCCGCCTCCGCGAGTGACGCGGCAACGCCGCTGTCGCTCCAGGTGACGCCGATCGCGTGGAACGTGGGCACGGCCTCGGGCGCGGCGTGCGCTTGCCCGACGGAGAGAACGATGGATGGACCGACGGAGAGAGCGAGCATCGCGCCGGTCACGGAGGCGAGAGCGCGCATGGGGTGATGGGACGTTCGCAGGCCGAAGCTGTCAAACGCCGGCGCGGTCGCGTCCAGTCATGCTGCGCGGTTGCGCCTTCGCGCGCGCCTCGGGCGATGTGCCATGATGTCGATCCGGTGATCGTCGACGAGGTGCAATGATCGTCTCTCCCGCGTGGCGTGTCGTGCTCGTCGCGATGCTCTCGTCGCTCGTCGCCTGCTCGGACGCCGGGGAGGAGGCGGCCCAGGGGGAAGGTGATGCTGGCGACGACGGCCGTGGCGACGCGGCCACCGGCACGGACGCCTCCGACGCTGCGTCCGACACGCCCGCAGACACTGGCGATCCCGCGGCGACCATCGCGACGGACGAAACGCTCGCGTGCTTCGACAGCTACTGCCCGCGGCAGTCGCTCGCGCGCATCCCAAAGACGCGGCTCGTGCACGCTGGAGCCCCCTCGATCCGCGCAGCGTTCGCGAAGAAGATTCTCGGCGACACCGGGTTCCTGCCGCGGATCGCGGCCATCCGGAAGTCCGACCTCACGCACCCGACGGACTGGGAGTGGAGCTACGAGAACCGCGTCGCCCAGAAGCAGAATTGGGAGGCGTCGCTGATCGCGATGCACGTCGCGCTCTGGTGTCACGACGCGTTCGAGCCGTTCGCCGCGGCCGAGGTCGTCGCCGGTCGCGCACGCCCCGACGCCGCGACGCTCGACTGGAAGACGATCCCCGAGTGCCGCGCGGCGGGGCAGTGGCTCGCGAAGGTGCAAGCGGCGTGGTTCACGTATCAGGTGATGCAGCACAGCACCGAGCCGGCGACCGGCGGCTGGGTGCCGAAGCCGTGGGACGGCTACGGCATGTGGAAGTACGGCACGACGTACGACCCCGTCGCGCAGTGGTTCTCCGGGTGTTCGTGGTTCTACCCCTATGCGCGCTACGCGCATCTGCTCTCGGCGGAGTTCCTCGGCACGTCGCGACCGCGCATCATGGCGGCGCTGTGTGCGCTGAAGACGGCGAGCAGCAACATCGGGACGTACGACTTCGAGGCGCCCACCGCCGCGGCCTCGGGCGCGCAGTGGCTCTTGAAGGTCGACTCCTGGGTGCAGATGACGACCGCGCTCTTGCGCACCGAGAAGCTGCTCGGCGTGACCGCGGAGGCGACGGACTGCGCCGGCAAGGGGACGTTCAGCAGCGCGGATGCGCTCGCGCTCACCGAGAAGCTGACGCAGAACACGCGCGCGTACGTCGAGCGTTTTGGCCTCAGCGAGCAGCACACCTCGTACGGGCACGTCATCCTCGACGCGCTCGCGCAGATGATGTCGACGCCTTCTTCGCAGAAGGTCTACGACGACATCAGCGCGGTCTATCGCTCGTTCCTCTGGGACGTCGGCGCGAACTTCTCGCCGTCGTCCGGCACCGTGACCGGCCCGACGAATCGCAATCACGACCTCTTCATGGGATCGCACGGCATCTACATGAACTTCGAGGTACCGGCGTTCGTGCAGCCGTACTTCCGGCCCTATTGCGACACGCTCGCATCGTGCCTGCCGGACACGCCGACGACCGCGGTCCCGAAGGTCTCCGCGGCGCCCACCCTCCCTTACTTCCGGACGCTGTTCGCGATCTGGCAGGCGGCTGGGTACGCGCACATGCCGCTCGGCGACGTGAAGGCGCTGACCATCGATCGTCCCGTCCGTACCAACGTGCAGAAGGCCGGCGCAGGTGACGGCGCCGATCGGCAGCACTTCGTCGCTCCGACCTATTCGATGGGGAACGCGGGGGACGACGCGTCGCTCGCGGCGATCAACTACCGGCTCACGGCGCGGCTCGGCGGCGCTCCTAACGCCGCGTACCCGCTCACGCCCGACGACGTGCCGTCGCAGAAGGACAACACCTTCACGGTCGGCGAGATCCGCCACATGCTCTCGTCGACCGACGATCCGTTCCGCCGCGCGTCACCGTCGGAGGCGCCGGGGATCGGGATGCAGCTCATTCCGCGGCAGATCACCGCGCAGCACCAGTCCTTCATGCTCGTCACGCAGCTCGCGACGCCGGGGAGCGAGGGCAGCAAGTACGGTCCGTTCGATCGGGCGTTGAGCTCGAATCTGCTCCTGCCGCTCGCCGTCGACGAGATCTGGGCGAACGGATCGCCGCTCCCGCGCGCGCTCGGATCGGCGACGGCGTTGCCGGAGAACGGGCTGATCACGCTGCGGCTCCGCGACGCTTCGATCGTGATCCGTCCGATCGTCGTCGAGCGCTCGGGCACCAGCAACCTCGCGGTCGTCACGAGCAACGGCGACGGCGCCGTGGTGGCACCCGGCAGTGGCGCTGCGACCAAGGCCGTCCAGTGGCAGGTCGACGCGTCGAGCCATCCCATCGGCTACGGCAAGATCGTCTACACGCACAAGCTCGCGAGCGACGTCGTCAATCGCCCGTATCACGTCGCATGGCTGTGGGCCGGCGGCGTCACGCGCACCGACGCCGAACGTCGCGCGCTCGAGGCGCTCGTGCGAGATGCGCCGGTGAAGGTCAACACGATGACCAGCAGCGGCATCTGGAAGAACGAGGGCAACGTCTTCGTCGACATGTACGTCGGACAGGCGCCGCTCGGCGAGTGCCACTGGATCATCGAGGTCGAGATCGGCGGGCATCGACTGCGCGTCGATCGTGACGACTTCTTCCATCCGTGGGGGAATTCGCCGCTCTATCGGACGTGGAACTCGACGCCGCCGTTCTACACGTCGTTCACGCGAACCTTCGACGACCTCCCGACGATGCCGCCCAAGGACTGGGCGGACTCCGACGTCGCCAGTTTCGTGTCACGCACGGGTGCGCTGGTGCTCGATCACGCGTCGATGTCGATCGGGCATCCTGCTGGGAAGTACCTGCAGCCGCATCTAGAATGACCGAGCGTGATTCTCGATCGCACGAACAGCAGATTGGATTGAACACGGAGGCACGGAGGCACGGAGGCTCCAGAGTCTGCCGATCGCAGCTTCTCCATTCGCTGTGCAGTCGCCTCGAGTGTGTCGACACCGCTTCGACTCCCGGTGATCTCCACGGACACGACGAGGCTGTGACAACGAAGCAGCGGCCACGGAGGAGGTGAGATCGGCAGATCTCTCACCCACTCCGTGCCTCCGTGCCTCCGTGTTCTTCTCGGACGCCGAGCGCTCACTCGGAAGGAGCGACGTCGATCGAGAGCCCGGCTGTCACACGCGGAGCGAGCTGAGGGCCGCGTGCGTCCGCGGAGCGCATCTCTGCGATGAGCGCGAGGAGCGTCTCCGCGCGGACCGGCTTCACGAGATGCTCGTCGAAGCCCGCTTCCCGGGAGGTGATGCGGTCGGCGGCCTGCCCGTATCCGGTGAGAGCGATGAGACAAGTCTGCGCGTGGAGCGGGTTCTCGCGGAGCTTTCGCGCGATCGCGAAGCCGTCCATTCCGGGGAGACCGACGTCGAGGATGGCCACGTCGGGCTTCACCCGCTCGATGAGCGACACGGCATCGAGCCCGTTGGACGCGGTGTGGCAGTCGAATCCCGCATCGCCGA
>JBKJQC010000894.1:0-3037 GCA_046593995.1 Polyangiales bacterium | reverse complement strand
GATCCTCGCCGTCGACTCGCTCCGCGACGACCGGCTCGCCGCGCGCGTGGCTCCGCGGCTCTCGGTGCTGTCGTCCGAGGGGGTGCGCTTCTCGCGCGCGTACGTGACGATCCCGCGCACGTTGCCGTCGTGGACGACGATCCTCACGGGCCGCGAGCCGCACAACCACGGGCTCCGCACGATGTTCCCTCGCTACGAGGACCGCGCGCGCGACCTCTCGGCGTTGCCGCAGCGGCTCTCGCCGCTCGGATACAAGAGCGGCGTCGTCGGCGACTACGCCGCCGACATCTTCACCCGCGTACGGTACGGGTTCGATCGCATCGACGCACCGACGTTCAACTTCCACGCGCTGATCGCGACACGCGCGCTCGAGCGGGCGACGCCGCTCCTGCCGCTCCTGCACTCGCGTCTCGGGCGCGGGCTGATGCCGCCGATGCGGGAGATGAACCAGGCCGCCGATCCCTCGCTCGTCGCGCGCGACGCGGTGCGCATGCTCGAGCGCCTCGACGACGGGAAGTCGCCGTTCATGATGACGGTCTTCTTCTCGACCGCGCACTTCCCCTACGCGGCGCCCGCGCCCTACTACCGCAAGTTCACCGATCCCACGTACCGAGGGCGATTCCGCTATCACAAGCCGAACGTCCTCGGGCAGGACGGCGCGCTCGACGACGCGGACGTGCGTGAGGTGCGCGCCCTCTACGACGGCGCGGTCGCGTCGATCGACGACGCCGCCGGCGAGATCCTCGACGCGCTGAAGCGGCGGAACCTCGACGACGACACGATCCTGATCGTCACCGCCGACCACGGAGAGATGCTCTACGACGACGCGCCCCTGGCGATGCGCGGGCAGGGGCACGGCGACCACCTCTTCGGCGACCAGGTCACGCACGTGCCCCTCGCGATGAAGCTCCCTTCGCGCCTCGGCGCCTCGGTCGGGCGCGTCGTGCCGGATCTCGTGCGTGACGTCGACCTCACGCCGACGCTGCTCGATCTCGTCGCCGCGCCCGAGGGGGCGCGCGCGGACCTCGACGGCCGCTCGCTCCGCCCGCTGCTCGTCGGCGCGGAGCTCCCCGCGCGCCCCGCGTTCGCCGAGACCGAGGTGTGGATGACGGAGTCGATCTCCGAGCTGCCGACCGGTGGACCGAGCCCGCTGCGCATCCCGTACCCGAACGTCGCGCAGCTCACCGAGCTCGATCCGCGCCTCGGCTACGACGTCGTGCTGCGGGCCGAGGTCGAGCCGATCGTGATCGCGGCCAAGCACCGGATGGTGCTGAGCGGCTCGATGAAGCTCGTGTACGTCCCGACGCGCCACGGCGCGCGGTGGTTCCTCTTCGATCGCGCGAAGGATCCGGCAGAGCTCTTCGATCTCTCGCTCTCGCGCCGCGACGATCTCGAGCGGCTTCGCTCCGAGCTGTGGCGCTGGATGTCGGCCGACAAGTCGATGGAGGAGCGCGACGGGATGCTCGTTCCGCGGGCGAGCGGCGGCCTTTCGGGGGGAGCGCTGGCGGCGCTCCGCCTCCAATGAGCCCCCCCCCGACGAGCGCGACGAGAGATCGCCTGGACATCCTCGCGCGCGTTTCGCTCGGCGCGATCGCGGTGATCGCCGGCGCGCGCATCGCGGCGACCCACGCGCCGATCGCCGCGAGCACCACGCCCGTGCCACCGGCGTCGTCCGCGAGCGCGTCGACGCAAGGCTCGCTCACGAACGGGAGCGCGGACGGCGAGGACGTCTACCTGCGCCTCACGGAGCGCGTGGGCGAGGCGGCGCTCGAGACGCCGAACCTCGCGAAGGGGCTGAAGGATCTCGAGGTGCATTGGCGCCGGATGCAGGCGCCCTGGAAGGACACCACGTCGCAGCCGCGCGCGCGGCTGGTGCAACTCGTCGCGTTGCGTACGAGCGCGACCGAGGTCGCCCACGTCGTCAAGAAGAAGTCCGGCGAGACGGCCGTCTTCGACACGCGCAAGTGGAACACGGCCGAGGGCTCGTTCGCCCAGCGCGAGGCGATCGTCACGCCGACGCCCGCCACCCTGCGCTTCCGTGTCCGCGTACCACTGCACGCGACGCTGGAGCTCGCGCCTGCGGTGCTCTCGGTCGGCGACGCGATCCACAACGGCCTCGCCGGCGATGTGACCTTTGTCGCGCGCGCCCTGCCCAAGGGGGGCGGCGCGCCGGTGGAGCTCGGGCGCGTCGTGATCGGTGCGAACGAGCGTGATCGTTGGACGGAGCACCGGTTCGATCTCTCGCTCCTCGCCGGCAAGGAGATCGACCTCGAGCTCTTCGCCGACGCGGCCCCGCGGATGCCGGGCATCCCAGGTCCGCCGCCCACGGTGATCGCGCTCTGGGGCACGCCGCGCATCGTGCGACGCGCGCCCGCGAGGGTCCCGTACAACGTGCTCTGGATCGTCGTCGACTCGCTCCGTCCGGACGTGATCGCGAGCTTCCACGATCCGAACGTCGACGCCGCGAAGAAGGCGGGGAAGCACGCGGCGGGCGACACCTGGCTCCCCGTGATCCCGGGGCTCACACCGCACCTCGACGCGCTCGCCAAGCGCTCGGTCATCTATCGCGACGCGATCAGCGTGGCGCCCTGGACGCGTCCGGGCACCCTCGCGATGCTGAGCGGCCTGCACTCGCGGCAGGTCGGTCTCTCGCCGCTCCCGTGGCTGCTCGTCGATGCGCAGGTCGAGGCCTACTACGCGTCGACTCCGCCGCTCCTCTCCCTTTCGCTCCGTCGCGCGGGTGTCGCGACGCGCGCCTTCGTGAACAACAATTTCATGCTCGGGTACGCCGCCGTCGGCGTGGACATGGGGTTCGAGCACGTCGAGGACTACCGCTATCGCACGATGGACACCGCCGAGGTGACGAAGGCTGCGCTCGCCGGCCTCCGTGCGCACGCGGGCGAGCGATTCTTCCAGTTCGTGAACTACAACTCGCCGCACGAGCCCTTCGATCCGCCGCCGGAGTGCCTCGCGCGCGTGCCCGGCGCGACCCCGAAGAAGCAGCCGAAGAAGACGCTTCCCGGAGTTGGGGGCGTGG
>JBKJQC010000852.1:0-4298 GCA_046593995.1 Polyangiales bacterium | reverse complement strand
CCTCCGTGCCTCCGCGCCTCCGTGTTCAATCGAAGTGCGGCGATCGGTGCATGGTCCGCGGTCTAGGGGAGGACGGTGTCGCTGTCGGGGGGGAGCGGCAGCTGCAGGACCGAGGCGTCGCGCGGGACTACGTCCGGATGCTGGGCGGCGATGATGATGCGAGTCCCGCCTGCGGCGAGGCGCTCGAGGAGTGTGCGGAGGCGAGCGCGTCCCTCGGCATCGAGGGCGGCCTCGGGCTCGTCGAGGACGAGGAGCTCGGGCCGACGCGCGATCGCTCGCGCCAAGGCCACGCGCTGCGACTCGCCGGTGGAGAGCGTCGAGCACGGGACCGCGAACGGATCGCCGCGTGCTTCGAGCTTCGCGAGGAGTCCGACGGACTCGAGCGCATCGCGCAGCGTCGCGTCGTCCGCCTCGTCGGCGACGAGGGTGAGCGCATGACGGACGTCCATCCCCTCGAGCACCAGCGGGCGCTGCGTCACGTATGCGACGCGCCGTCGAAAGGCCGGTGACGCCAGATCACGCACGTCCACGCCGCCGACCGAGACGACGCCGGACGACGGATCCGCGAGGCGGAGTGCGAGCGAGAGCACCGTCGTCTTGCCGCTGCCGTTCGGGCCGAGCACCGCGAGCACGCGCTCGCCGCGCCACGTCAGCGACACGCGTTCGAGCACGGGCGCCGTCTCCAAGGGAGCCGCCCGCTCGAACGGAGGGGGCGGGACGTAGGTCACCTTCGCGAAGGTGACGGGCACGAGCGCGGCAGGCGCGCCGGTGCTCGACGTCGCCTCGGGCATGTCCGCGGGTGCGGCGAGCAGTGCCGAGAGCGCCGACGCTTCGCTGGTCGCGCGGCCGCGCTGGACGACCGCGCGCGCGAGCGCGATCCCGATCGGCGCGAGCGCCGCGACCAGGGCGAGCTGCACGACGACGCGTCGTTCGTACGCTGCCGGTGCGAGACCCGCGAGGAGCGCGAGCGCCCCGATCCAGAGGGGGGCCCACTGCGCGAAGCGCTCGCGAACCGCGAGCTGCCCCTCCGTGTCGTGCACGCCGAGGGCATCGCGCGCGATCTCGTCTGCGAAGCGCTCGGTCAGGCCGTGGGCTCGAATCTCGTCGAGGCCGCGGATGCCGATCGCGAGATCGCGCGAGAGCCGCCGCAAACGCTGCTCGAGCTCCGGCACCATCGCCATGTGACGCCGAGCGAGTGGAACGCGTGCGGTGAGCGACACCACCCCGGCGAGCGCGGCCACGAGCGGGACGCGCGGGCCATCGAGCGCCCACGCGATCGCGAGTCCGATCGGCATCGCGAGGATCATCGCGGCGATCTGCGGATGGATTTCCGTCGCCAGGCGCCCGCGCGCGAAGATTCCGCGCCACAGCCGGAGCAGATATTCGTCGTGCGCGCCGCCTCGGAGCGACGCCGGAGAACGTCGCGCAATCGCCTTCGCCGCGGACACGGCGGCGTCGCGGCGAACGCCCTCGCGCACCTGATGCGTGCGCGTCGTCGTCGCAGCCGTGAGCGCCCAGCTCGTCGCGGCGATCGCCACGATCACCCAGGGCGGCACGCCGCGCAGCCACGCGGCCACCGCGGCCATCGGGACGAGCCGCGAGAGCGCCAGGAGGACGACGAGCACTGCGTCGGGCACGGACGTCCTCTACTGCACGTGGCGACGAGCGAGAACGCGCTGGCTCGAGGGGGCGAGGGCGCCGCGGAGCGACGAGCTTTGCTAGTGTGCGTCGATGGACCGTCTCATCGGAGTCATTCACCTCCCGCCGCTGGTCGGCGCGCCGCGCGCGGACCTTCGTCGGGGTGCTGCCGCGTGGATGACGCGCGTCGTCGAAGGCGTACGACGCGACATCGATGCGCTCGTGCGGGCGCGCTTCGATGCCGTGGTCGTCGAGAACTTCGGCGACGCTCCCTTCGAGCCCGGCGCGGTGTCGCCGATCACGGTCGCGGCGATGACCACCTGCGTGCGCGCGGCCGTCGAGACTTCGAAGGACCGTCTCGGGGTCGGCGTGAATGTACTGCGCAACGACGTACGCGGTGCGCTCGCCATCGCGGCCGCGACCGGCGCGCGCTTCGTCCGCGTCAACGTGCACGTGGGGGCCGTCGTCGCGGATCAGGGGCTCATCGAGGGGCGAGCCCACGAGACCATGCGCTTGCGCGCTGCGTGGGGCGCGCGCGACGTGGCGGTGTGGGCCGACGTCGACGTGAAGCACGCGGCGCCGCTCGGGAAGCGCCCCGTCGCGGACGTGACGAAGGACGCCGTGCTCCGCGGCCTCGCCGACGCGGTGATCGTGACCGGCGCCGCGACGGGGGCCGCCGTCGACGAGACGAAGCTGCGCGCGGTGCGCGATGCGACCACCGCGCCGATCTACATCGGCAGTGGTGCGACGCCGGACGAGCTCGCGAGGCTCCGCGATCAGGGCGCCGACGGAGTGATCGTCGGCTCGTGGCTTCGTCGCGGAGGCAAGGCGGGAGGACCGATCGACGCAGTCCGCGCGAAGTCGTTCGCCAGCGCATTTCGACGAGTATTTCGCGAGTAATCACATCACGTTGAACGTACATCTCGCAGGTACTGATTGAACACGGAGGCACGGAGACACGGAGGTCTGAAGGGTCTGCCGATCGCCGCCGACACGTCTTCTTCGTCCGTCGCGGCCCTCGCGCGGCCGCTCTCCGAGAACAAACAGGGAGACGGGGAGACGGGGAGGCTTTTTGGTGGAAGCGGAGATCGGCAGACTCTGAAATCTCCCTCTCGACTCCCCGGCTCCCCGGCTCCCTGTTTTCACGGATCTCCGTGCCTCCGTGCCTCCGTGTTCAATTGTTGGCCGCAGCGGTCGGCGCGCGGTAGCCGTCGTGACGATGATCGCGTTGCGCAGGCTGCTCGTTCCGACCGCTGCCTCGATCACGCTCCTCTCGGGCGCTGCCGCCGTCGCGCTCGTCGGGCCTTCCCCGTGGGCGAGCTGGGTCGAGCGTGAGGCCCACGCGAAGTCTGGATACGAGTCGCTCTACACGTACGACCAGACGTGGAACAGCGCGCTCCGTCTCGTACGCGTCGACCTCGGCTTCAAGATCGTCGAGAAGGACGACAAGGCCGGCTACATCCTCTTCGAGTATCTCGACAAGGGGACCGTCTCGAGCGCGTCGCTCGAGCTCTTGCCGGGCGAGAAGACCATCCGCGTCGTGTGTCAGATCCCGAAGTTCCCGAGCTACCACGAAGCGGTCGTCCTCGATCGGCTCGCGCGGAAGCTCAAGGAGGAGCACGGGGCCCCCGTCGACAAGCCGAAGCCGGCGCCTCCTGCGCCCGACGCCGGACCGCCCGACGGCCAGCCGTGATCACTCGGTGAGTGATCAGGTGCTCACGATCGTGCGGAGCGACTCGACGTCGTCGCGGTCGCCGAGGACGATGAGGGTCGTACCCGACGTGATCATGCTCTCCGGGCCGGGGTTGTACTGAAAGGTCCCGTTCTTCTCGCGCGTGGCGATGATCAGCGCCTTGGTCCGCGGCCTCAGCTCGGCTTCGCGCAGTCTCTTGCCGACGAGGGAAGACGCGGGCGTGACGATGATCTCCTCGAGCCGAAGCGAGTGGTCGGCGCGGTGCATCTGGTCGAGGAACTCGACGACCTCGGGGCGCACGAGCTCCGACGCCATGCGCCGCCCGCCGATGGTGTTCGGGCTGACGACGGCGTTCGCGCCCGCACGCCGCATCTTCGCCTCGGCCTCGGCCGCGACGGCTTTCGTGACGATGCGGGCCGTCGCGTTGAGCGCGCGGGCCGAGAGCGTCACGTAGAGGTTGTCGGCGTCGTCGGTGAGCGCCGCGATCACGCCGCTGGCGCGCGCGATGCCGGCCGACACGAGCGCGTGGTCGTGCGTGGCGTCGCCGATGACGAACTTCATCGCGCCGCGACAGATCTCGTCCGACGCCTCGCGGAGCCGCACCTCGTCGCGATCGATCACCACGAACGGCCGGCCCGTGGCGAACAGCTCCTCCGCCACGTGACGGCCGGTGGAGCCGCACCCGGCGATGACGACGTGCCCCTTCAGACTCTCGATGGACTTCTGCATTCGGTTCCTTCGATAGGCCTCGCCGAGCCTGCCCTCGACGAGCGTCGCGGTCACGTTGGCTTGCACGTACGCGACTGCGCCGACGCCGAGCACGATCGTGATCGTCGTGATCGCGCGCGCGTGCTCGATCCGCTCGGTGTCGGGCAGCTCGGAGAAGCCGACGGTGAAGACCGTGATCGCCGTCTGGTAGAACGCGTCGGCGAAGCTCCAGCGACCGTGGCCGACCCAGTGCAGCGCG
>JBKJQC010001008.1:0-4192 GCA_046593995.1 Polyangiales bacterium | reverse complement strand
GGATGCCGCTCACCGTGTGGCGCACCGCGTGCGTGAACGTGCCGTTCATCGCGATCTGCACGCGATCGGTGACGCCGCCGATGGTGACCCCGACGCCGCGCACGATGCCGTAGACGTACGGCTCGAACGTGGCGGGGCGTCCGTCGGTCGGTCGGTCCTCGATGCCGGCCACGGCGTAGAGCGTGAGGTTCCCGGGATTGCTCGGGAGCTGGAACTGGTAGCCGATCGTGCCCGGCGAGTCCGGCAGCGTCGCGGTGCTCGGATCGGGCAGGTAGAAGCGCGCGAGGTTGTCGCGCGGAGCGGGGAGCACGTACGCGGCCGCGCGCTGCGTCTTCGTCTTGGGGTCGGGTACGCCCTTCCACGCAGCGCGACGGAACTCGATGCCCCCCGGCCAGACGAGCTCCCCAGAGATCACACCGCCGAAGCGCTGCTTGCCTCCGACGGGCGGGGGTTGTCCGTCGGGAGGGATGCACGCGGTCGAGTACACCGGCGCGAGATAGACCGTGACCGCACGCACGCGCACGCCGTCGTACGTGTTCGGCTGCATGCACTTCTTGGAGACGGTGACCGTGACCGGCGGCGGGGGCGGCGCACCGAACGAGGCGACGCCAGCGGCGGACGTGAGCTGCGTCTGCACCGTTCCATCGGCGCCGCGCACGACGACCGTCGCCTTCTCGATCAGGTCGCCGTTGGACGCGATGGCGACGACCTTCAGCTCGCCGGGGAGCTTCTCGCCGGCGAGACCCCCGCGGTATCCGTCGCTCGAATCGGCGTAGGTGTACGCGTCGCGAACCGTCGTGACGACCTTGTCGGGCGTCGTCACGGACACCGCACGCGAGCCGGGCAACCCCACGGGCGTGACGCACGCGATGTGCGTCGCGTCGGCTACGACGAGATCCTCGCACGCCTTGCCGTCGATGGTGACGGTGCTCCCCGGAACCCACTTCGTGTCGCGACCGACGAGCGTGACGAGCGTGCCGCCCGACGTCGAGCCGCTGCTCGGGTCGACGCGGAAGAGGTCGTACGTGAAGCCGAACGGCAGGACAGCGGTCTGGCCGCTGGGCTCGTCGCTCACGACGATGTCGGCCGGCCCCGGCTCACCGGGCGGCGTGACGACCTGCACGTGCGAGGGATCGGTCGCGACGACGTCGGTCGCCGGCACGTCGGTGCCCCCGATACGAACGCGCGTGCGGCTCGTGAAGCCACGACCGCGGAGCTCGACGCGCGTACCTCCGCTCCAGGGCCCGTGCGACGGCTGCACGCCGAGGACGGCGTACGGCGCGCCTGCTTCGAGATCGATGGCGGCTCTACCGTCGGGGTCGGCTCCGGCGTCGAGGTCGAACCCCGTCGGCCCCGAATCGAAAGCCTCCGTGCCGCTGAGATCACGCTTCGTACCGCACCCCAGCAACAACGCTCCCGAGGCGAGCAGCAGGGCGGTGATGGGGCGGCGCATGGCGGGAACCAAAAGTTAGGACACTCCTGGTCGTGCAGCCAGGGCGCTCAGGAAGATCGTGGCAGCGCCGAGCCGCTCGAAAAGGTCCACAGCCTCGTCCCGAGCAGGTCGAGAGTCGAGAGGCGGAGAACGGCGTCTGATGGTGCCTTTCAGCGTCACGCCGCTGACTCTCGCTCGATTGCCCGTCAACAGGGAGGCGAGAAGGCGGGGAGATTACGAGAGTCTGCCGATCGCGGCTTCAACGCGACGACGCGCTCGCGTGCGCGAGCGTCGTGGCGGTCGTGGATGCGCGCGGTAGCACTGATTCGATCTCCTCCCCGCCTCCCCGCCTCCCTGTTGATGGACAGTTTCAGCTGCGTCGGCGGCCAGGCAGCGAAGCTGCGCGACACGCTCTCAGAGGCGTTCCACCGTCACGACACCCTGCACTTTGCTCAGCGCGCGCATCACGCCCTTCAGCTGGTTGAGATCGCCGATCTCGAACGTGAACATGTTGATCGCGCGCCCCTCGGCGTCGGCGCGGCAGTTCGCTTCCGAGATGTTCACGTTCATCCCGTGGAACGTGGTGCTGATGGTCGTGAGGATGCCGGGGCGGTTCTGCGAGATCGCCTTGAGCTGCACCGGACGGTTGATCTTCGCCTTGCTGTCCCAGCTGATCTCGACGCGACGCTCGGCGTCCGCCTCGAAGCTCTTGCCGCAGCCGCGTCGGTGCACGGTGATGCCGCGGCCGCGCGTGATGAAGCCCACGATCTCGTCGCCGGGGAGCGGATTGCAACACTTCGCGTAGCGCACGAGGATGTCGTCGATGCCGTTGAGGCGGATGCCGCCTTCGTCCTTGCCGGACATCTTGCGGACGACTTTTTCGACGAATCCTTCGCGGACCTCCTTCGCGACGGTGAACTTCCCGCTCTCGGTGCGCGGCGTCAGCACGTCGATCACGTTCTGCGGCGAGATCTTCCCGTAGCCGAGGCCGATGTAGAGCTCCTCGATCGACGAGAGCTTCAGCTCCTCGACGACCTTGCGGATCTCGAGCTCGTTCTTCACGAGCTTGCTGAGCGAGACGCCCTGCTTGTGCAGCTCGCGCTCGAGCAGCTCCTCACCGAGGTTGCGCGACCGCTCGCGCTCGTCGCCGCGGATGTAGTTCCGGACCTTCGCCTTCGCGCGCGAGGTGACGACGAAGTCGAGCCAATCCTTACTCGGGTGCTGGTTGACGTGGGTGAGGATCTCGACCGCGTCGCCGTTCCGGAGCTTGTAGCGGAGCGGTACGATCGCGCCGTTCACGCGCGCGCCGATGCAGTGCTCGCCGACCTGGGTGTGCACCGCGAACGCGAAGTCGACTGGGGTCGCGCCGCGGGGGAAGACGCGCACCTCGCCCTTGGGCGTGAAGACGTAGACCTCGTCCTGGAAGAGGTCGACCTTCACGGAATCGATGAACTCGGCCGGATCTTTGAGATCCTTCTGGAACTCCATCAGCTGACGGAGCCAGGTGAACTTCTTCGCCTCGTCCTCGGCGACGCCGCCGCCCGAGCCCTGCGCGCGCTCTTTGTAGCGCCAGTGGGCGGCGATGCCCTGCTCGGCGACGCGATGCATCTCGCGCGTGCGGATCTGGACCTCGATGCGCTCGTGCCCGGGGCCGATGACCGTCGTGTGGAGCGACTGGTACATGTTCGGCTTGGGCAGCGCGATGTAGTCCTTGAAGCGCCCCGGGATGGGCATCCACTGCGCGTGGATCACGCCGAGCGCCGCGTAGCAGTCGGCGACGTTCTCCATCAGCACGCGGAACGCGAGCACGTCGTGGACCTGCTCGAAGTCCACGTTGTTGTGAACCATCTTCCGGTAGATCGAGTAGAGGTGCTTCACGCGCCCCGTGACGTCCACCGCGAAGCCGCGCTCGACCAGCATCTTGCTGAGCCGCTTCACGACGTCGCCGATGTACTTCTCCCGGTCCTTCTGGACGCGCTTCGTCTTCTGGACGAGATCGCCCCACTGCTCCGGATAGAGGTACGAGAACGAGAGATCCTCGAGCTCGCTCTTGAGCCAGTTGATGCCGAGCCGCCCTGCGAGCGGCGCGTAGATGTCGAGCGTCTCCTGCGCGATGCGCTGCTGCGCCTCGGGCTTCATGTGCTCGAGCGTCCGCATGTTGTCGAGACGGTCGGCGAGCTTCACCACCAG
Source organism: Polyangiales bacterium (assembly GCA_046593995.1). GTDB lineage: Bacteria > Myxococcota_A > Polyangia > Polyangiales > JADJMO01 > JALHOE01. The sequence goes on along the minus strand of JBKJQC010001008.1, from coordinate 570 downwards.
CACGCGGATGTCGCGCGCCATGGCGATCAGCATCTTGCGGAAGCTCTCCGCCTGCTGGTCTTCCTTGCTGGTGAAGTTGATCTTGCCGAGCTTCGTGACGCCGTCGACGAGGAACGTGATCTCGTCGCCGAACCGGTCCTTCATCTCGCCGTCCGAGACGTCGCAGTCCTCGACCACGTCGTGGAGGAGCGCCGCGCAGACGCTCGCGACGTCGAGCTTCATCTCCGCGATGATCCCCGCGACCGCGACCGGGTGAGAGATGTACGGATCTCCCGACTTGCGGAGCTGGCCCTCGTGCTTCTCCGCCGCGAAGACGTACGCGCGATGGATCAGATCGAGGTCTGCCTGGGGTTGGTAACCCCGAACCGAATCGACGATATCGGTAAGGCGGACCATCGGTACGGCTTGGATCCTGGTCACGAGCGGCGCCAGGAGCGAGCCACCCGAAAGGGGTGTAAGCCTACCGTGCCCGTCTCCGAACGAGCAAGCCAACGACGGGACGAGCCGGCCGCCGGCGGTCAGCTCTCCGTGCGTGCGCGCAGGTTGACCGTCACGAGGGTGGACTGGGCA
>JBKJQC010000569.1:0-3112 GCA_046593995.1 Polyangiales bacterium | reverse complement strand
GACCCCATGTGTCCCGACACGCCGAAGCCGCAACCTCGCTACGCGTGCGATCCGCTGAAGCCCGCGCCCGGCGACTGTCGCGCGGGGCAGGCGTGTTACCCCTACGTCGAGTATCCGACCGATCCTTGCGAGCACGAGGTCTACCACGCGCAGTGCTTCGCGGCGGGCAGCGGCAAGCAGGGTGACGCGTGCAACGCCGACGCGTGCTCAGCGGGCTACGCGTGCGTCGCCTCGGGCGCGGGCAACGTCTGCGTGAAGATGTGCAACACCGCGGTGCCGGGCGGCTGCCCCGAGGGGCTCGTGTGTCACCCGACGGACGTGCCCGGCGTCGGTGGATGCCTGTGAGACGCGCGCTCTGGCTCGTTCCCGTCTTCCCCATCGTGGCGGCGCTCGCGTGTGGGGGACGAACGACGCTGCCGCTCCCCGAGGAGCGCGACGACGCGGCGATCGATACGGCCGTGCCGCCGGAGTGCACGCGCGACGACGACTGCGAGGGCGCGGGCGACAAGTGCGCGCCGATCACTTGCGTCCGCAACAAGTGCGTCGTCGAGCCGACGGTGGCGTGCGACGACCGCGATCCGTGCACCGACGACGCGTGCGACCCCGCGACCGGCGCCTGCGAATTCAAGGCGCGCACGCTCGATCTCGACGGCGACGGCCACAAGGGCCCGCTCCCGGGGAAGCGCCCGACCGAGCCCGATGCGTGCGGTGACGACTGCGACGACAAGAGCCCGGCCGCGTTCCCCGGCAACAAGGAGATCTGCGACGGCGTCGACAACGACTGCAACGGCGTCGTCGACGACGACATGCACTACGTGCCGCCGCCTCGCTCGTCGGGCGACGGCGTGGTGCAGATCTCGGCGGCCGGCTTCACGCCCGCGGGTCCGGCGGGGCTCGCGTGGAACGGTGAGACCTACCTCGCCGGCTACAACGGCTCGGTCAACGGCAAGACGCGCGTGTTCACCGCGGTGCTCGATCCAGAGGGGAAGAAGAGCGCCGAGTCGCAGATCACGAACGTCACCGCCGACGCGTTCGAGGGACGCGTCGTGTGGAACGGCGCGCAGTACGGCGCCGCGTGGAGCGATCGGCGCACCGGCTCGTGGGAGGTCTTCTTCAATCGTCTCTCCAAGAGCGGCGAGAAGCTCGGCCCCGACGTGCAGGTGAGCGGGCACGAGACGTGGTCGATCAACATCGCCCTCCAGTGGACCGGCCAGGAGTTCGCCATCGCGTGGCAGGATCAGCGCGACCTCGACCCCGACTTCGGGATCTGGGGCCAGCGCCTCGACGTCGCCGGCAAGGCGATCGGCCCGAACGTGAAGCTGATGGAGGGGCAGGGGGGCTCTCCCGAGATGGGCGTCGGCCTCGGCACGATCGCGCTCGTGTGGACGACGTTCGACGGAAAGCGGAACGACGTCCGCGTACGCATCCTGCAGCGCGATCTGACGCCGATCACGGCGCCGATGACCCTGACGACGCCGGCGGTGCAGGGCGTGTTCCCCGTCGTCGTGTGGAACGACGATCGCTACGTCATCGCGTTCTACGATCCGAGCGTCACCGCCACGAAGAAGGCGATCTACGGGACGGCGATCGACGAGTCGGGGAGGACCATCGTCCCGCTCAAGCAGCTGACCGACAGCACGCGCTTCTCGCGCTACCCGTCGCTCCTCCCGCTCGGCGATCGCAATCTCCTGGTGTTCGCCGACACCAAGGACTCGAACGGCGGCTACGAGCTCTACTCGAAGATGCTCGCCAAGGACCTGAGCACGCTCGGCACCGAGCGTCGCATCACCACGGCGACCGGGGACAGCATCTTCCCGGTCGCGTCGTTCGGACCGCAGGGGAACGTCGGCGTGCTGTTCCGCGACGACCGCCTCGGCGCTCTCCACGTGTTCTTCACGAACCTCGTCTGCCAAGCGGCCAACTGATCACCAACGCGCGTCGAAGGACTCCGCCCACCCGAGCAGATCGTCGAACGCGAGCTCGTCGATCCGCCCGCTGAAGCGGCCGACGCGGAAGTCGAGGTGCGCCGCGAGGACCCCGAGCTCGACGTGGACCCGCTTCCGCGCGAGCTCGGTCCACGTGACCGCGACGTCGTCGCCGGTGATGGTGCGCGCGTCGAGCGCGAAGCGCACGTCGGTCTCGATGGACCGAAGACGCCCGTCGACGACCACGCCGTTCTCGTTCGTGCCGCTCCCGTCGGTCCAGCGCGCGCCGAGGTTCACGCCGAGGACGCGACCGCGCGACGCTCCCGACGCCGAGCACCAGTTCCAGCGCGTGCGCCAGGGCCAGAGGCCGCGCCCGTGATCGAGGCACGCGAAGCCGGCGATCGTTCGACCGGCGACCACGCCGCGCGCCGGCAACGCGCTCTGCTTCGAGGTGAAGGCGAAGTTCCGGTCCATGGGGACGAGCACGTTGAGCGTTTCGTGCGCGCGCGGCCGCACGACGTCGATCGATGCTGCCACTCGTGCCAATGGGGTCTTCACGTCGACCTCGATCGCCGTGCCCTCGTCGGACTCGGCGAGCACCACGAACACGCCGGGGGCCTCGATGCGCACGTCGGCGCCGTGCACGCGGTCGGGAAGGAGCAGACGGCGCGCGAGCGGCCGGGCGGCCTCGGTCCAGCGCCCGGTCGCGAGATCGCAGAAGGCGGCCACCACCAGCGACACGACCCCCAGGTCGACGACCGTCAGCATGAACAGCGTCTCGCGATCCATGACCGCCCAGTGCTCCCAGCGCTTCGAACGAAGACCCTCGACGTGCGTGCTCTGGACCGACGTCCGCGACCACCCAATCTCGGCCATCCCCGGCACCAGCTCGCGACCGCGCATCGCCCTGCACGATACCGTAGACCGTAGACCAGAGAACGTTCACCCTACGGGACCGTGCCCCACCCGAACGCAGGCAAGCCGCCGCTCCCCGAGCAGATCATCGACGTCGACGGCATCCGCCTCCGCTACGAGCGGGAGCGCCCCGATCCATCCATCACCGAGCAGCGCGTCGCGTTCGGGACCTCGGGACACCGCGGCACCGCGCTCAAGACGTCGTTCAACGAGCACCACATCCTCGCGATCGTGCAGGCCGTCTGCGAGCACCGGAAGGCGCAGGGCATCGA
>JBKJQC010000405.1:0-2884 GCA_046593995.1 Polyangiales bacterium | reverse complement strand
CGCTCTCGGGTCGCACCGCGACGACGAAGGCGATGGGGAAGGGCTCGACGCAGTTCCAGCACACCCTCCAGATCGAGGTCCCCCCGAAGCTCCTCAAGGAGTGGCTCGATCTCTGGCGCGAGCGTCACGGCGTCGTCGCAGATCTCACGGTGCAGCTCCGTCCGCACACCGCCGGCTCGAAGATGACGTTCGCCACCTTCTCGCCGTTCGAGAGGAGCGAGAGCTCGAGCACGTTCGAGCCGGCGCTGTGCGGACGGAGCTGCACCTTGAGCGCGTCCTTGATGTCGTGACGCCTGCGCCACTGATCGAGCCACCCCTCGAGGACCTTGGGCGGGACCTCGATCTGGAGCGTGTGCTGGAACTGCGTCGAGCCCTTGCCCATCGCCTTGGTCGTCGCGGTGCGACCCGAGAGCGACATGAGCGCAGCGTCGGCGCGCGGTCCGCCGACGAGCGTCTGCGGGGTGCGGTAGGGCGACTCGAGGAGGCGGAACTTCCGCTGCAGGCGCGCGAGGGCGAGCATGCCGTCCTGACGGAGCGCGGTCGCGAATTCTTCACCGGCGAGGCCGTCGATCTGGTGACCGCCGTAGGTGATGAAATTGAAGACGAACCCGAGCTTGCCGAGCTCGTCGGGGAAGGCGCGCATCTGGTCGTCGGTCATCCCGGTGCTGTCCCAGTTGAACGACGGCGACAGGTTGTAGGCGAGCATGCGATCGGGGAACTGCTCGTGGATCGCGTCGGCGAAGATTTTCGCGTCGTGCAGATCGGCGGTCTTCGTCTCCATCCACAGGACGTCGGCGTAGGGCGCGACCGCGAGTGACTTGGCGATCGCGTAGTCGATGCCGCCGCGGACCTGGTAGTAGCCGTCCGGCGTCTTCGTGTGCTCGCAGTCCCAGGTGACCTGGAGCCCGAGCTCGCGGAGCTTCGCGCCGATCTCGCCGAAGGAGAGCGTCTTCGCGGCCGCGAGCCACTCCTCGTCGGTGATCTTCGACTTCTCCCCCTGCGTCGCACGGAACTTGATCACCTCGGCGACGGCCTCGGCGTAGGTCGTCACGTTGGCCTCGGCCTGCCAGACGTCGACGAACTGATCGAAGACCTTGTCGAGCGCCTTGTCGGGCGCGTTCCTCCCCGACTTCTCGTACATCGCGAAGGCGCCGTCGAACTGCGCCGCGAGGCCCGAGCGCTTCAGCCACTCGTCGGCGGCCGCGTAATCCGCGTCGCTGATCGCGTAGAGCTGGTAGCCGGTGAGCTCGGCGATGCCGCGGCCGTGCAGGGCGCGGAGGATCGCGAGGAAGGCGATGCGGAAGCTCGGGACGGCGAGGTTCGTCGCGCCGAGGATGAACGGCTGGTCGCGCTCGTCGGTGCGTCCGTCGAGGAGGGTGGCCGACTCGGCGTCGGTGCGCGCCACGATGATGCCGGGGACCTGCATGACGTCGAGCTGGAAGCGTGCGGCGCTGATGCGTTTGATCTGCTCGTCCTCCGAGACGAGGACCTTGCCCCCCTGGTGGCCGCACTTCTTCACGCCGGGCTTCTGATCCTCGATGTGATAGCCGGGGACGCCGGCCTCGACGAAGCGGCGGATCAGGTTGCGGACGTGCGCGTCGCCGCCGTGACCGGTGTCGGCGTCGGCGACGATGAAGGGACGGAAGTCGACCGCGGGACTCCCCTTCCGCTGCTCATCGTTCATGTGCAGGCGGAGGAAGTGGTCGTTGCGGTCCGCGGCGAGGAGCGCGCGCACGATGGCGGCCGACTCCTCGGGGACGCGGCTCAGTGGGTAGCTCGCGAGATCCGGTCCCGGATCCTCGTCGGCGGAGCCCTTGGCGCTCGTGGCCCAACCACCGACGTAGATGCCCTCGAGACCGACGCGCTTCATCGCGACCGCTTCGCCGGGCGAGTACGGCCCGAACGAGGTCATGCACTTACCGCCCGCGAACAGCTCGCTCAGGCGTGTGTGGAATGCGGCCGCCGTGTCGCGCGCGACCGTGTACTCGTTGCGGATCGTCCCGCGTTGCTCGACGACTTCACGCGGCGTGTAGAGGCGGCGAATCCCCTTGAAACGAGGGGACTCGAACCACTTCGTCATCTCCGCGACTTGCTGTTCGAAGGTGGGGCTCTCAGGCATTGGGCGCGCATGATAGCGCGGATGCCTCGCGGATCACCTGCGTCGTCTCACGGGCCGTGACGGGCGCTCAGTACGCGATCTCGGTGTACGGGCACTTCGTCTGGATGTCGGCGCTGCAGGGCGTCGCGCCGGGTCCAGGCATGCAGTTCAGGAAGTCGGGGCACGCGGCGGCCTGCTCGCAGCCGCAACCGCACTCGTTCGAGAAGCCGGTCGTGTTCGCGGGGCACGCGTACTTGATCAGCTGGCACTGCGCCGGGCTCGACCCGATGTACTTGCGATCCGGCTCGTTCGCGGGATTGCAGGTCGGAACCGGGCACGCCATCTTGGTGCAGGCGACGCTGCCCGCGGGGCCGCACGAGCAGGTGTTGCAGCCGTCGGTGGCCTTGAAGGTGTCGCCCTCGTTGTAGATGCGGCCGCCGTACGTGCAGGTCGAAGCGCACGCCTTCTCGGTGCAGGCGACGCTGCCGTCGGCGGTGCAGGAGCAGGTGTTGCAGCCGTCGGTCGAGGGGAACGAGGCGCCCGGCTCGTAGTTCTTGCCGTCGTAGGTGCAGCTCTGCGCCGCGCACGCCATCTTGGTGCAGCGCGCGACGCCGTCGAAGCAGCTGCAGGTGTTGCAGTCGGCCTTGAACGTGCTGCCGTTCGGGTACTTCACGCCGTCGAACTCGCAGAACGAGCGTGAGAGGGTGAGCGAGACCTTGAAGGAGGCCGAGCGGAGATCGTACTCGCGGAAGACGATCGTGTACTTCCCGTCTTTCGCGATCTGCG
>JBKJQC010000404.1:0-3398 GCA_046593995.1 Polyangiales bacterium | reverse complement strand
TGTCTTCTCCGCACTGGCTTCCCCTGACCGTGCCACCTGGCAAACGGCTGTGGACTCGGGGGCGGGAGCTGAGCGCGTCGAGCAGCGACGACCGGGCGGGGCTGCGAGCGGCAGACTCCCGAACCTCCGTGCCTCCGTGCCTCCGTGTTCAATCGGTCGACCACGCCGATTCCGAGAATCGCGAGCGGTGATTTGGCTACGGCTTCGACGTGTCCGTGCGTAACGTCATCGGCACCGGCGCGCCGTTGAGCGTCTTCATGAAGGCGACGAGATCCGCGACGTCGGTGCCTTCATGAAGACGCTCAACGGCGCGGATCTCGTCGCCTTCATGAAGACGACGAGATCCGCGACGTCGGTGCCTGTCAGCGCGAAGGGCTTGAGGATCTCGGACTTCACGACGTCGGTCGGCGGGGTCTCTGCGCCGCCCTTGCCGTAATACGCGATGACCTCTTCGAGCGTCGCGAACTGCCCCGAGTGCATGTACGGCCCCGAGGCGGCGACGCCGCGGAGCGACTTGGTGCGGAACTGCCCCTTCATCGTCGCGTCGGCCGTGAGGCCGGTGAGCTTGCCGGTGGTCGCGTCGTCGCTGTACGTGCCCGCGGTGTTGAACGCGCTCGCGAGGAGCGGCGTCGTGTCCGTAAAGCGACCGAGATCGGCCGCCGGCACCTTGTCCCCCGTCTGCGGGACGGCGAGGGCGTGGAACTTGTCGTCACTGAAGTTCGGGCCCGAGTGGCAGGTGACGCACAGCCCCTTGCCCATGAAGATCCCGAGCCCGCGCTTTGCGTCCGCGCCGATCGCGGTCCTCTCGCCCGCGATGTACTTGTCGAAGGGCGCGTCGCGCTGGACGATCCGCCGGTTGTACGCGGCGAGGGCCTTGCCGTAGTTCGCGAAGATGCGGTTGATGATCGCCTTGTCGGCGTCGGGCAGGCTGTCCCAAGCTGCCACCGTCGGCTTCCCCGCGGCGGGCAGCGGGGTCGCGTGGGCCGGATCCAGGCGCGGATCGAGCGGCACCGGGAAGATGGCGTCGTACTCCGTGCGGTACTTCGCGTAGAGCATGCGCGCGATCTGCAGGCGACCGCTGTTCATGATCTTCGGGTTCTCGGCGACGGCCAACGGCAACGACCACTGCGAGTCGAACCGGCCACCCCAGTTGGTCCACGCGTAGAACGACGAGTTCGCGAGCGACAGCGCGTTGCGCGTCCCGAAGTCCGTCCCGAGAGAGACGTGGTTCGGTTTGCTCCGGACGTCGTCCATCGTCAGGCCCTCGTGGCAGCTCGCGCACGACACCTTTCCGGTGTCACCGACCGCGCCGAGACCACCGTTCGTGCCCGTGTCGGCGACGGCGAGCGCGCCGGCGTAGCTCTTGTCGAAGAAGAGCATCTGCCCGAGGGCAGCGGCCTTCGCGTCGTCCGCGTAGGCGTTGGTCTTGTCCGCGGGGACTGCGGGGAGCGGACCGAGCAGCTTGATCTTCGCCCACTCGTCGGCGGGGAAGTCCGGCCCCGTGTCCGCCCCCGTGTCGCCCGTCGGAACGACACCTGTGTCGACACCTGTGTCGACACCTGTGTCACCACCCATGTCGAGGCTCGTGCCGCTGTCCGTGGGCGTGGCCGTCGTGGCGTCTTCGTCGGAACAGCCAAAAGCCAGCGCGGAGAGCACCGCGGTCATCGACAAGAGGGGGAGGGATCGCATGGTCACATTGCCTTTCGGTTCGAGCAGCTCAGCCGGGACGAGCGCTCGATTGGCAAGGTACGGGCCAGCCGGTTCTGTCCTGCGCGCCGACGCGCTACGAGGGGTCCATGGCGCGTAGCGTGGCCCGGGCCGTATCCCCCGACGCCGTCCACAATCTCACGAAGACCTGGCGCGACGTCTTTGCGCGCCGTCACCAGAGCGAGGTCGACGCGGCGCTCGCCGAGTACTTCTCGGCCATCTACGGGAAGCCGATTGCCGCGAAGGACGCGCCGCCCGACGCCGCCGACTTCATGACGTCGTTGCCCCTCACCTGGGCCGCGTTCTTCCGACCGCTCTCGTCCGCGTCGCCGCCCACCACGGGCCGTGCCCTCGCGCGGAAGCACGAAAAATTCCGCGCGCCCGCGCTGTCCGCGGCCCTCGACGCGCTCGACGCGGCGCGCGTCCTCTTCGGCGACGTGCTGCACGTCGACGCGCGGGCCGGGCGCGTGATCGTGCGCGATGCCTTCGACGGCACCGAGTACGCGATGCCCTTCGCGCGCGAGGAGCTGCGGCGCCTCTGTCGGTGGGAGCGGATCTTCACCGTCATCGTGCCGCTCTTCGATGGGCGCTGGTACCACCCGTCGGTCTTCGTCTCGCATGCCGCGTTCGCGGACGTGGAGCCCGCGACTTTCGTCCGGGAGACCGAGTCGTGGCTCGCGTCGGCAGAGAAGCGGGAGCTCCGGTGTGACGGCGAGCCGCAGCGCTGGCTCGTCTCCGTCGTGGGGCAGGCCTACGGCGTGCTCGTCCGCCTCGCTGGGCGCGCGAACGAACAGCGGGAAGCTTCGACGTCGCTGTCCGTGGCCTCGCGCGACGCGGTCGGGCGGCTCCTCGATCAGCAGATCCCCGAGCTCGGCGCCGCGCCGCGCACGCTCGCGGCCACCGCCGCAGGAGCCGAGGCCGTCGAACGCTGGCTCCGGCGGATCGAACGCGCGGGCGCGCGCGGAGCGGACATCTCGTTCCTCGATCTCGACGGGCTGCGCCAGGAGCTCGGACTGCAGCGAATCCGCACCTCCGCGTAGCGGCTCACTCCTCGTCGGCTTCGTCCTCCTCGGACACGACGGCGCCCTTCGCGTCGACGACGCTCGCATGGAGGGGCGTCTTGTTCCCCTTCCACGCCGCGTACGAGAAGACGACCGACTGGTCGTCGGCGATGGCGAGCCCCTTGTGCTTGAACGTCTGCTCGCCGCCCTTGTCGATCTTCGTGAGCTCGACGCTCAACGTCGGCTTGGACGCCGAGTCGCCCTTCACGTGCACGGTGAACGTGCCCTGGGCCATGTCGATCGAGAGCTCGACGTGCTGCCCTGCGGTCTCGCCGGCGACGTGCACGTCGAATTCGTAATCGGCGCCGACCGTCTCGATCCCGATGAGCAGCGTCGGCGTCTCGGCCTTGTGCGTCGTGTAGGTGATCTTGCTGAAGTCGGCCGCGAACTCGACCTCGTCCTTCTGACCGGGGGACACGACGATGCCGTCGACGGCGAGGGCATACCCCTTTCCGAAGAGCGTCACCGCCGACTTCGACTCCTTGTGCAGCGCCGCGCCGTCGACGGTCACCTTCAGCTTTCATGCGAGCGGGAACATACCCGCTCGAGTGCGAACCTGTCCCGGCGCGCGCGCACTCCCTCGATGCGAGACGTTCAGCTCGTGTAATCGATCGCCACCGACGACTCGCG
>JBKJQC010000151.1:0-3317 GCA_046593995.1 Polyangiales bacterium | reverse complement strand
CTCGTGCCTTTCGTCGACGAGGCGTACCTCGATACGCTTTACCGTCCGGGCCAAACGCTCAGGAAGGCGACTCGGCTCCTGTCGTTCGCCGCGCGACGGCTCGATCTCACCCGACGTCTACCGGCCTTCGACGCCGTCTTCGTGCAGCGGGAGGCGATGATGATCGGACCTCCGCTCGTCGAGTGGATCGCGGCGCGTCGGTACCGACTGCCGATCGTGTTCGATTTCGACGACGCGATCTGGCTTCCACAGGTTGGGTCTCGCAATCCCCTCGCTGCGCGGCTGTTGAAGTCGCCACGCAAGACAGCGACGATCCTCTCGTTCACGCACACGGCGATCGCGGGCACCGAGTACCTCGCCGACTACGCGCGTCGCCTCGCAAAGCACGTCGTCGTCCTGCCGACGGTCGTGAGCGCCTCGAGCTGGCGGCCACTACACGAGCGGATCGAGGGGGCTCACGCCGGCGGCTCGAACGAGCCGACGATCGGCTGGATCGGCACCCACTCCACCGCTGCGCACCTCGACCTCGTTCTCCCCGCGTTGCAGGCTCTGGCCGACGAGGGGCGCCGCTTCCGCCTGCGCCTCGTCGGGGCGGATCGCGAGGTCCGGCTGCGCGGCGTAACCGTCGAGACCGTCCCGTGGGTCGAGAGGCGCGAGCGCGAGGACTTTCAGCGCATCGACATCGGCATCGCGCCGGTTGTCGATGACGCCTGGTCACGTGGGAAGTGCGGGTTCAAGCAGGTTCAGTACATGACCGTGGGCGTGCCCTTCGTCACCTCACCCGTCGGCGGCGCAACCGAGTTCGTGGTCGACGGCGAGAACGGCTTGGTCGCCCGCAGCACCGACGAATGGGTGTCCGCCTTGCGGCGCCTCCTCGACGACCAGGCGTTGCGCGCGCGACTGTCGCGCGCGGGCCGCGAACTGGCGGAGCGACGGCTCAGCGTCGAGGCGCAGGCGCCGCAGTTCGTCAGCACGATCGAGAGCGCAATTCAGGCGAGCTCGTCGAGGATGCGCGCGTAACGCTCGACACCGCTGGCGAGAGAGAAGTGCGGCTCGGCGACCGCTCGGGCGCGAGAGAGCGCCGCGACGTCGCGCGGTGCGGTCGCGATCGTCCGAGCCGCAGCGTCCAGCGCGTCGTCCGACAAATCGTCGAGGCTGATGCCGGAGCCGGCGCGATGCACCCAGTCCGCGACCTCCTCGTTGCAGCCGTGATGGATGGGACGGACGCCGGCCGCAAAGAACTCCGCCAGCTTCGTCGGCATGGAGGCGCGCTTCGAGGGCGAAGTCTTCAGGATGAGCGCACCCCAGTCCAAACGCGGAACCCATCGCGGCATGTCTCGGTGGCTGACGGAGACGACGAGGGTGCGGTCACGCGGGATCCCGTGCTGATCGAACAGTCGCCGGTGACCGTCGACGTCACTGGTCAGGGCGACGACGCGAGCGTCGCTTCGCAGGTCCAACACACGACGCGCGAGCTCCATGGCTCGATCGATCCGGTAGGAGGCGTTGACGGAGCCTACGAAGCCCACGAGCAATCCGTCGTCCGCGAACGCGGTCAACGCCGGAGCGATCGCAATTTCTTCGCGGCTGCGGAACTCGTCGAAATCAGCGCACGTCGGGATGGTGGTGACCGCGCGGCTACCCCATGGACCGAAGCGACCGCCGCGAAGATCCTCCGCTTGGAGGTGGGTCAAGGCGACCGCTCCAGCAGCCCCTCGGAAGAGCGCGCGCTCGACGTGACCCGCCGCTCGGTAGGCCGCAGGGCCCCACTGCCCGGCCTCGCCGCGTTCGTCGAACCAGTAGCTCCTCGTGTCGAACAGGTACCTCACGGCGCTCGTCTGCGCGAGCGTGAGGCCGACGAGGGCGCCATGGTACGCGCGGGCATGCACGAGCCGCGCGCCGCTACGCATCGCCGCACGGGCAGTGACCGCGGTCAACCGTGCGAGGTTAGCCGCCGCACGAGCGGGCCCCCCACCCTCGGCGAACGTCGCGTGCTCCCATTGGACCCCCGCATCGCCGAGCTGCCGCAGCAGTCGTTCGCGGGCGCCCTCACGCGCGAGATCCGCGCGACGTTCCAACGACACGATCGTGTAGCGGTACCCCCGCTGCGCGAGCCGTTCGACCACGCGCACCACTTGGGAATGACCGAGCGGCTGCAAGATGCCGTCGGCCGTCACGTAGACGATCGGAGTCAACGCCTCGTGGCGTAGGTGCTACCTACGACGGCCGCAAGGCAGTCGTTGCCTCCCAGTCCGCCATCGGTCCGATCATGTCCGCGTCCGTTCCTCCGACTCCGATGCGCTTCGACGGCCGGCCGCCCAAGGTCGCGTTGGTCGTCAGCGTGGATTGGTTCGTCGCTTCCCACCGCATGCCGATCGCTCGCGCGCTCCGAGCGGCGGGGTGCGACGTCGTCATCGCTGCGCAGGAGACCGACTCGCGAGGCCTGATCGAGCGAGAAGGGTTTACGTTTCACCCCCTCGCCCTCGACCGCGGCAGTCGTAATCCTCTCAAGGAGCTCGGCGCGCTGAGCGCGTTCGTGAACCTGTACCGGAGGCTCCGACCCGACGTCGTCCATCACGTCTCGATCAAGCCCATCGTGTACGGCACCCTCGCCGCGCGCAGCTTGGGCATCCGGCGCATCATCAACGCGGTGAGCGGCCTCGGATTCGCGTTCATCGACCGGCCCGGCGAAGGCTTCCGCAACCGTGTCCTCCGGCGAGCACTCCGCCTCGCGTACGGCACCGCGCTGCGTGGTCGCGACACGCGCGTGATCTTCCAGAACGACGACGACGCGCGCACGCTCATGTCGAGATCGGAGCTCGCGTCCGGCCGCGTGCACATGATCCGCGGCTCGGGTGTCGACCTCGGTCGGTTTCGTGCCTCACCGCTGCCCGTAGCGGAGAGGCCCGTCGTGCTGCTCCCCGCACGACCCTTGTGGGACAAGGGCGTGGGCGAGTTGGTCGAGGCCGCACGGATCCTCCGCGGCGAAGGATCGAACGCGCGCTTCGTGCTGATGGGCCGCGCCGATCGTGAGAACCCTGCCGGTGTGCCCGAGGAGACCCTCCGCGCATGGGTGTCGTCCGGTCTCGTGGAGTGGATCGGTGGCATCCCGCACGGGGAGATGCCCCAATGTTACGAGACCGCCGATCTGGTCGTCCTTCCCTCGTACCGCGAGGGGCTGCCTCTCGCCCTCGTCGAGGCCGGCGCCGCAGGTAGGGCTGCCGTCGCGACGGACGTACCGGGGTGTCGCGACGTGATCCGCGAGGGTCAAACGGGTTGGCTCGTTCCGGCGCGCGACGCCCGAGCGCTCGCGCGCG
>JBKJQC010000111.1:0-4772 GCA_046593995.1 Polyangiales bacterium | reverse complement strand
GGCAGCGATCTCAAGGCGATGTCGAAGGGCTTCGACGACGAGACGTGGGCCCCGCGCTTCAAGGCGGATCCCGATCTGCACTGGCGCGGACTCCTCCGCCACCAGCGTACGCAGAAGCCGATCGTCGCGGCCGTCGAGGGGTACGCGATCGCGGGCGGCACCGAGATCCTGCAGGGGACCGACATTCGCATCGCCGGCGCGAGCGCGAAGTTCGGCATCTCCGAGGCGAAGTGGGGCCTCTTCCCGCTCGGCGGCTCGACGGTGCGCCTGCGCCGGCAGATCTCGTACACCCACGCGATGGAGATCCTGCTCACCGGCAAGCAGCTCACCGCGGCGGATGCCGAGCGCATCGGCCTCATCGGCCGCGTGGTCCCCGACGGCGAGGCGCTCGGCGAGGCGAAGCGCGTCGCCGAGCAGATCGCGCAGAACGGCCCGCTCGCGGTGCAGGCGATCAAGCGCTCCGTCATGGAGACGGAGGGTCTCCCGGAAGAAGAGGCCCTGAAGAAGGAGCTCGAGATCGGCTGGCCGATCCTCGCGAGCGAAGACGCGAAGGAAGGCCCGCGCGCCTTCGTCGAGAAGCGAAAGCCCGAGTTCAAGGGGCGTTAGAGTTCGGGAGCGACAGGACCGAGCTGGATTACGAAGGAGAGCTGCGATGGCGAAGGTGACCAGTGTGAAGGAATACTTCGAGACCCTCCCGAGCCGCTTCAAGGCGGACGCGGCGAAGGGCCTCAACGCGATCTTCCAGTTCGACATCGCCGGCGACGACGGCGGCGCGTACCAGGTGAAGGTCGACGGCGACAAGCTCTCGATCGAGCCCGGCCTGCACGCCGAGCCGAGCGTCACCATCAAGATGGCTGCGACGGACTACGTGAAGATGGTCAACGGCGACCTGAACGGCCAGATGGCGTTCATGACCGGCAAGCTCAAGGTCTCCGGCAACATGATGCTCGCGATGAAGATGCAGCAGGTCTTCCCGCCCGGCGCCTGAAGAATCCAAAAAACGAGTGCGAGCGCGCTCACGGACCGTGGTCGCGCGCTTCGCTGTGTTGAGGGAGGGGCCCCTCCGGGGAGGCGCCCGAATGTGATTGTCCCCCTCAGGTCACGACTGCCGCACGTCGATCAGGGGACGACCCACACGGCGCCCTGCATCTCGGAGTGATTCCCGCACTGGAAGCCGAACGTTCCCACTTCGGAGAACGTCACGGTCGCGGTGTTGGTGATCGGGTTCCCCGAATCACCACCAGCGGGCTCGAGGGGGTGGTTCGCGCTCGGCGCGGGGTTCCACGTCACCGCGGTGCCCTTCTTGATCTTGATGCACCCCTTGCTGCCGAGGGAGGTGTCCCATGGCGTGACCTTCGCCTTCGAAGCGTCGCCCGTCGCGTCGATGTACATCGCCTCCGTCGTGCACGTCTTCACGACCTTGAACGTGCTCGAACCCGAATCCGTGGTGCCGGTGTCGGCCGCGGTGCTCGGAGTGCTCGACTCTCCTCCGCACGAAGGAGCAGCCATGCAGACGAAGAGCGTGGCGAACGTGGCAAGAACGGTCTGACGAAGCATGTGCCCCTCGCTCGGTAGTGCAGTCTGCTGGCGAGCGTCCCCGATCTACGCCGCGCGGTCACGTGGGTTCGCGGCACGCCCGCCGCAGACGCCCATGGCTGGCCCCCTTCGTCCGACTTTTCGCGGACGATCGCTGCCATCCTCGCATTTCGCGGCCAGAACGCGCGGGCGCTTGGCGGCGACCGACTACGTGAAGATGGTGAGTGTCACTTGTCGGCGCCGTCGAACGCGCGCAGGTGGCCGCCGATCATCAGGCCTGCGGCGAAGTCGCCCGGGCGGAGCAGGTTCGCGCCCGTCCACAGGGAGAGCGTCGTATCGGGCGTGACCCACAAGTCGACCATCACGCGCGGATCGAGCGCCACGCCGAGCTTGTGCCCGCCGCCGGCGATCTTCGTGCCATCGGGGGCAATCGCCTTCATCTGGAAGCCGATCATCTGCAGCGCGACGGGCATCTCGAGCCGCAGCGAGACGCGTCCGAGCGGGACACGGAACCCGACGAACCAGGCGAGGCGCCCGTGGTAGACGTTGATGCCGTCGCCGAGGGAGACCTGGTAGCCGTTCACGTCGACGGTGTGTGTGGCGGCCTGGTTCCCGAGCGCGACGCCCATGCCGAACCCGCCATAGACGTAGCGCGAGAAGTGTCCGCCCATGCGCACCTCGCCGCCGTGGGCGCGGAGCCCGGTCGGCGAAAGAGTGCTGCCGTCGATCTGGAGTCCGCGACCGCCGATCACGTTCCCCACCAGCGGCGCGGAGAGGAAGCTCGAATACGTGCCGAGCGACACGAACAGCGGGACCGAGCGCTCGGTCGCCCAGAAACCGCCGAAGTTCCGGCAGCGCGTCTCGCCGACGACGTCCGCCGTCTCGACGCATGAATTGTGGCGCGCGTACGCGTGCGTCGTCGCGAGGAGGGATGTGAGCATCGCGGCGATGCGTGCGAATGAGCCCTTCACCACGAGACCCTCCAGTACGCGCCGTCACCGCGGACGAAGCACACGCGCCCCGCGTCCTCTTTCGCAGTGGTGCCCGATACGATCGGCGTGGCGTCGACGCAGATGCGACTCAGCTCACCCTCGACGCGCTTGTTGTCCGCGAGCTGGATGCGCTCGCGTCCGACGACGCCGGGCTCGACGTGCAGCGGCCCGAGCTCTCCGCGCGGGTCGACGAGCTCGAGCTCGCGCGCTCCATGGGGTCCTTCACCGAAGATGCGAAGGCGCGCCACGTCGACCAGGATCTTCAGGTCCCCCTCGTTGCGCAGCCAGATCGTCAACATCGGCGCGCCATCGGTCGCGCCGACGAAGCGCACCGAGAAGGCGATCTGGAGGTCGCCGATGGCACGGATGGCGTGCGGATCGACCTCGCGGTCCTCCGTCAGGGGTGCAGGATCGTTGGCGCGCCAGAGGCCACCACAGCTCGCGGTGAAGACGACGAGGAACGCGGCGAATCGCATGCGACCGGACCGCTGAGCAATTCGCGTGCACACGACAAACCCCTGACCGCGGCGCGCGACCACGGCCACCCGGCCGCACGTCGCGCAAAAATGTCGCGCCAGAGTACATTGCGCGGCGTGGTCGTCTTCCATATCCCGGTCTGCCCGTTCTCGCAGCGGCTCGAGGTCCTCCTGACGCTCAAAGGCCGACGCGACGCGGTCGACTTCCGCGTCGTCGACATCACGAAGCCCCGCGCGCCGTGGCTCTTGGCGAAGACCGGCGGCTCGACGTCGCTCCCGATCCTCGAGACCGAGACAGGCCTCGTCCTGCGCGAGAGCCTGGTGCTCCTGCAATACCTCGAGGACCGCTTCCCCGAGCGCCCCGTCGCAGCGCGCGATCCCGACCGACGCGCGATCGAGAACATGCTGACGACGATGGAGCGCGACTTCGTCGCTGCGGGCTATCGCCTCGTGATGAACCAAGATCGCGCGCGCCGCGACAAGCTGCAGGAGGCGATGACCGCGCAGTGGGCCGCGCTCGACGCGTTCCTCGTGCGACACGCGCCGGAGCGGACGTTCCTCTTCGAGGACTTCGGCTGGGCGGAGGCCGTGTTCACGCCCATGTTCATGCGCTTCTGGTTCCTCGAGTACTACGAGGACGTCGACATCGCGCCCGAGCTCGCGCGCGTGCGTCGATGGCGCGACGCATGTCGCGCGCACCCTGCCGCGCAGCAGGTGACGCGCGAGGAGATCGTGAGGCTCTACTACGACTACGCGAAGAACGCGGGCAACGGCGCGCTCGTCGCTGGGCGTCAGCGCTCGTCGTTCGCGTTCGAGCCGCACTGGTCGGCGCGTCCGTGGCCGCCGCGCGACAAGTACGGCGTGATCGCGACGGACGAACAGCTCGGCCTCTGACCTGCTGGTCGATGCGTTGCCTGTGGATCGTAGTCAGATCCAGGTCGGGAGCTCGACCTCGGTCTCCGAGACGCCAAAGCTGTCTCTCTCGAGCTGATGCAGATTCTCCACGTAGCGAGGCAGGTCCGACGCGCGTGCGTCACACGAGTACATGTCGACGGCTGACCGGAACCTCTCGACGAGAATCGCGTGCGGCACGAGCTCGCGATCAATCATCGCTTCGATCCACGAAGCCGCTCGCGCCGCCGAGGAGAAGCTGCTTCAACACCTTGCCCGAAGCGTTGCGCGGCAGCGGCGTCGTGCGCACGACGAAGCGGCTCGGGATCTTGTAGTACGCGAGCTTCTCGCCGACCCATGCGGCGAGGGCGCGCTCGTCGATCGTCACGCCCGCGTGCGGCACCACGATCGCCATCACCTCCTGTCCGAGCTCGGGATGATCGGCGCCGACGACGGCGGCTTCGGCAACCGTCGGGTGCGCCGCGAGCCGGAGCTCGATCTCGGTGGGGTGCACGTTCTCGGCGCCGCGCAGGATCATGTCGCGCTTGCGGGAGGCGATGTACAGCTTGCCGTCGACGAGGCGGCCGACGTCGCCGGTGCGCAGCCAGCGCCCTGGAAGGATCGACTCTGCGGTCGCGTCCGGGCGACGCCAGTACTCCTTCATCACGAGCGCGCTCCGTACGTAGATCTCGCCGTCGACACCTTCACCGAGCGCGTGTCCGTCGCCGTCGCGGATCTCGAGCTCGATCGAGGGGAGGGGGCGACCGACGCTCGTGGGATCCGCCGCGAGCTCGTCGCCGTAGGCCAAGGTCGCGAGCGCGGTGCACTCGGTGAGTCCGTAGCCGACCGTCATCGAGCGGCGCGTATTCGGGAACAC
>JBKJQC010000043.1:0-4519 GCA_046593995.1 Polyangiales bacterium | reverse complement strand
ATTTCCTCAAGGACCTGCCGTTCGAGGAGCTGCGCGCGCTCTTCTGGGGGGCGATCTGCCTCTGTCACCCTTCTCTCGCCGAAGGGTTCGGCAACCCTCCGAGCGAGGCGCTCGGCGCGGGCTGCCCCGTCGTGACGTCGAACCGCTCATCGATGCCGGAGGTGTCGGGGGGCGCCGGGATCCTGATCGATCCCGAGCGGATCGACGACATCGCCGCGGCGATGCGCAGGGTGGCCGACGACGACGTGCTCGCCGCGCGTATGCGGGCAGACGGGCTCTCCAAGGTGCGGCAGTTCCGCTGGCGCACGACCGCCGAGAAGACGCTCGCGCTCTATCGCGAGGTGCTGTGAGGCCTCCAGAGGAGGAAACCCTTCAGTCCAGCGCTGACGCCGGCGGCCTCGAGCGCGCTCGCGAGGGGGCTGTGCGCGGTGGGCTGGCCGTCGATGGTGGCGATGAGGACCGCGCGACGACGCCCATCGACGACCAGCTCGCCGAGCGCTTCGGTGAGCGCGGCCATCGCGGCGCTGCGTTCGGGCTCCTCCGGGGGGATGAACGTCTTCCAGCGTGCGCCAAAACGCTTCATGCGGACATTCACCAGACTCTTGCAGGTCGCTTCGACGCTGCCGCTGCCGATCGGGAGGCCTCGTCGCCGGGCGGCGGCGTAGTCCATGCGCTCCGCGTCGTTGGTGAGGTACGTGATCGCGTCGTGAACAGGCGCGCCCTCGCGGGCGCTGCTGCTGTTGCGCAGCAAGAGGCTCCCCGCGACACGTCGGGCGCGGAAGAATTCGATCTCGTCGTGGTGGGCTCTGGCATCGGAGGAGCAATGGTCGCGTACAGCGCCGCTCGCCGAGGTCTGCGTGTCGCCGTCATCGAACGCGGCTCCGAACTCGCGCGCGAGCACATCGAAACGAGCCACCGTTTGGGAACCTTCAAGCGGGTTCCAGAGATTGCGACGACCGTGGTCGCTAGGGTCGCGGGAAACACGATCATCGCCGAACGCCTCTTGCCGATGGTCGTCGGAGGCCTCGCGAGCTTCTACCAGGCCGTCTCGTTGCGAATGCGCGAATCGGAACTAGAGCATTGGCCATTCTCGTACGCCGAGCTCGAGCCATTCTACAGCGAAGCCGAGACGCTCATGGGGGTCGCCGGATTGCCCGACGAGGGAACGACCGACCCGTCACGTGGCAAGCCCTTCCCTTCGCCACTCCCCTCGCCCAGCGCCATTGGAGAGCGTATTTGTGGCGGAGCTCGCCGGCTCGGCCTGAAGCCTCTCAGGCATCCGCTTGGCATCAGATTCGACGACGGCTGTCGCCGCTGCCGCGCGTGCAATCAAACGGCGTGCCCGTGGGGCGTGCGATTCTCGCCAGCAGCGCTCCTCGCGCGCGAACCCCGGCTTCCGATTCGCGCCTATTACGGTCGCGCCGTGAAACGCCTCGCCTTCGAGGGGCGATCGGTCACCCACGTGGACACCGTGGGTCGCGACGGGAAGCCCCTGCGTATCGCCGGACGAAAGTACGTCGTCTGCGCGGGAGGGCTCGAATCGCCCCTTCTGCTGCGGGAGTCCGGGGTCGGCGAGTGGAACCCGCTCCTGGGCACGCACTTGATGACTCACTGCCTGAGCGAGGTTCTCGGAATCTTCCCCGACCGAATCGGCGCCACGCAGGAGTTCGACAAGTGGTATTCGATCGACGATTTCTATTTCGAGCCCGGGGGCCGGGTGCGCGGCATCATTCAACAAGAGCAACTCCCGGTGCCGAGCGTGACGGCGGCCGGAATGCCGAAACTCCTTCGCGGCCTCGCGCCGTATCTGCTCGAACACGTGGTCTCGCTGCTTGTGATTGGCGAGGACGAAGCGCGCCGCGAGAACCACGTTCGCAGGGGGCCGAACGGCATCGTCATCGAGCAGCGATACTCCGAGGGCGATCTGGCGCGACGGGACTTTCTCGCGCGGGAGGCCCGCCGCGTCCTGCGCGCGGCGGGTGCCCTGTTCGCGTGGGCCACGCCCGCCCATTCCGTGTACCACGCCTGCGGCACCTGCCGTATGGGCGCGGATCCCGAGACCTCGGTCACCGATCCCTCCGGCAAGGTGTGGGGAACCGACAACCTGTTCGCGAGTGACGCCTCGCTGATGACCACGTCGAGCGGCGTCAATCCGAGTCTGACCGTCGCGGCCCTAGCCCTGCGAGTATCGGCGAACCTATGACTTCAATCGTATTTCTCGGCGCTGGGAGCATTAACCGGCGCCACATCAAGATCGCGCGCTCGCTCCGACCCAAATGGCGAATGTTCGTCGCCAGCCGCGATTCCGCGAAGGCTACGTCCTTCAAGCGCGAACTCTCGCTCGACGGGCATTTCGATGGCTACGAGGCCGGCATCGCCTCCGACTGCGAGGTTGTCGTCGTGAGTGTACCCCCGCGCAAGCACCTCGAGCTCGTTCGGGCGGCGGCCGATGCCGGCAAACACATTCTGCTCGAGAAACCCGCGTTCAATTCGCTGGACGAATTCGCGGAGGCGCTGCCCTTGCTCGCGGGTTCGCGGGCGCGGGGCAAGGCGGCCATGGTCGCCGAGAACATCCATTTCGATTCGTTCCACAGAACGATCAAGCGCCTGCTCGGGGATGGGTCCCTCGGCAGACCCCTGCATTTCGATCTGAATCGCGTCGGTTTGCAGCAAGCGACGGACTGGCGCGCCGACCCGCGCGAGATGCCGCTCGGCGCCCTCCACGAGGGAGGAGTGCATTGGATTCATCGCGTCGTTGACCTAGCCTCCGTGTTCGAGACCGACTTCGGCGGCGTCGTGAGTGTGATGGCGCGTGGATGCACCGTGGCGAACCCCGCCCTTCCCGAGGACACGGCGACCGTCGTCACGCGCCATGCTTCGGGTCTCATTTCCCGCCTCTTTCACTCGTGGGGAATCCCGAAGAGGTCGCGACTTCTCGACTTGTCGAAGTTCGCGCTCGAGAAGGGCACGATCTACTTCGATCCCAACGGCGCCATCGGCCTGGTTCGCGCGGCCAAGAACAGCGTGATTCCCCCGCGTGTGCGCGACCCCGAGGGGTATCGAGCCATGTGGGAAGAATTTCTTTCGTGTGTCGAGACGGGGCGCGCGCCGGAGCTGAGCGTCGAGCAGATTTTCTACGACTTCAGGGTGCTCGACGCGGCCTACCGCGCCATGGCGAGCGCGGGCGCCGTGACGCTCGAGCGTTCGTAGTCGGGGTTCGGAAAGCGGGTCGGAAAGACGGCCGAGACGCGTCGGGATTCGCCGCAGCACGAGGTTCCGCCGAAGACGGTGCTCGCCTGATAGACGTTCCCGAAGAGGCCCAGGCCCGCGTTGTTCATGGGAGCGTGTGTAGTGCGGGGTCGTCTTCGATGTCGTGCCGGCGGCCGAAGCCGCGGTCCTCCCGAGGAATGACCAAGGCACTGTCATCGATCTCGTAGCCGCCGCTGACCACACGCGGCAGCTTCCACCGGACCGCTCGGGAGCGGGAACTGCGCGAAGTGGCAGCTCGTGTCAGCGCTCGCGATACGTCCCGCGTACTGGACCGCGGCCTGTGAGCCGATCGTCCCGAACCCGTCGCCGCCGACTGGCGTGGTCCCAGGTGCGGTCAGGTCGAGCATCATGAAACCGCGGTCCTTCCCCGTACCCCACCCGAACCAGCGCGCGCACGAGCTCATGCATCCCGACTCAGACGCGCCGAGCGGCCTCGCGCGGACGCTCGACGCCTGGCGGAAGGGCCGGCATCGCCGTGGTAAGGGTCGATGACAATATCGAAGGACGGGATCGACGAGCCACACGTGCGCAACGCCGTGTCGCGCGTAGAGCGGCATCTTGTCCCGTCGGTCGTGTGCCTCGGTCGAGTCGGAGAGGACCTCGCAGATCCAGTCCGGCGAAAGCGTCACCTTCGCACTGGCCGGCAGCGCGGGCATGCGCTCGCGACGCCAGCCCGAGAGGTCGGGTACTACCGGCTCGTCGGGTACGAGATGGATTTCGACCTCGGGCAAGATCCACCACCCGCCGGGCCCCCCGCGCCCCCGTTGAAACGGGCCACGCAACTCTTCGCGAAGGTTCCCTGCCGTGTTCGCGTGCAGCGGCCGAGGCCGTGGCATGACGAACAGCTCACCGTCGACGATTTCGCCCACCACGTTGGCGGGCAACGCCTCGATGTCCGCGTAGGTCGCGCGCGGCTTCTTCGGGGCATTCGCCATGTACTGAAGGATGCCACGGCCTCGGGCTGGGCGCGCAGTGTCCGGGGTTCGCGACGAGGTTATCCTGACGCACACCCCTCATGCGCGATACCGCTCCCCGTGACACGTCCCCCGGTGCCCACGCCGCGCAGCAGGCAGCGCTGGCCAAACTCGGCATCGAGGGGCGCCTTCGGGTCGGAGTCGATCTCTCCGAGTCGGTCCGCGAGATCGCGGTCGAGGCACTCCGACGCCGACATCCCGAGCTCGTCGGATGGGAGCTGCGCCGCGCGGTGTGTGCGCTCCTCTACGGCGAAGCGTTGGCCTCTCGCGCGTAT
>JBKJQC010001272.1:0-3043 GCA_046593995.1 Polyangiales bacterium | reverse complement strand
CCTCCGTGTCCCCGTGCCTCCGTGGTTTCTCGGCTCTGCAAACCGTTTGTCGCTCTCTAGTAGTCCAGCTCGGCGTCGTCGTAGCGGGCCTTGAATGGCGCCGATGATCCCTGCGAGTACAGGCCCAGGATCAGCTGCTTCTCGGTCGAGTCGATGGCGACCGTCGAGATCGACGACCGCGCAAGCACCGGGAGGCTCATGTCGTCGATCCAGACGGTGATCGACCCTGCAGTGGTGTGCAATCGGGTATGCACGCGGACGTGCATCCAGACGCCGATCTTCGGCGCGTAGCTCGAGATGGCATATGCGGCGTAGTCGACTGCGATCCGATCGACGTAGAAGCCCGCGCCGCCGAGTCCGAACGTGATCCCGTCGCCCGTACCGGCGCTGCGCTGCAGCTTCAACACAAAGGCCGCGCCGTCGCTGGTGGTCGGATAGGTCGCGGAGTCCAGCTTGATCCACACATCGAGCTTCACGAGCGAGTCGAAGGCTGTCGTCGTGAACACCTGCGAGACGTTCGCGACCACCACGGGGCCCGCTCCGGGCGACGTCGCGGAGACGAACTCGTTGGGTGTCGAGCGACCCCCCGCTTCGACGGTGATCGAGCCCGTCGGACTGACGCTGGGGAACGTGAAACCGGCCTCCGGAACCGACGACTGGTCCCAGTCCCAGCAGTGCTTCGCGACGCTCGAGGTGCAGCCAGTCGACGTCTGCGCGTCGGAAGCAGCGTCGACCTTCGCATCGACCGCCGTGTCGGCGACGAGCCCGTCGCGCGCGCCGTCCACCACGCCGCTGTCCACCACACCGCTGTCCACAACGGCGCTGTCCACGATGCGGCTGTCCACGATAGGGCTGTCCACGACGCCGCTGTCCACGACGCCGCTGTCCACGAACGACGTCGTGTCGACGACCGCGCTGTCGACCGAAGCGTCGTCGGCGACGTCCTCACCGACGCCCGTGTCAGAAGCCGACACGTCGCGCGAGCTGTCCTCGCCGGTCGCGTCGAGTGCGCCGCTGCCATCGCCGATCGAGCCATCGGTGCGCGCCGAGAACTCGAAGTCCGGATATGTACAGCCCGAGCCGAGGAGCGCAGCGAGCAGGACGAGTCGACGCACGATCGACAGCCTAGCTCAGCGCGCGAACCGGAAGGAATCGTCCGAGCGGCGCGGCGTCGCGATACCATGCGGCGTGCTCGACGCCTTGCGAACCGCCGCGGTGCTCGCAGCCGGCGCGCCCGTGCTCAGCCGAGCTGGAACGCCTTCTGGAACTGCATGAGCAGTCCGACGTCGTTCGACTTCACTGCGCCCGACATGAACTCCGCGGGTCCGGGAGTCCACGCTTCGCGGACGATCTTGGTGAAGAGCTCCGCGCTCGTCTTCAGGACGCAGTCGGCGGTGCCCCCGGCAGGCTTGCCTGGCTTGATCTCGCACGTCGTCGGATCGACGCGCACCGTCCATTTGGCCTGCTCGTCGGTGCCGAGCGTGAAGTAGAACGAGAGCGGTCCGGGGATCTGACCGGGCTTGAACTTCTGCTCGAGCTCCTCGAAGAGCGTGACGAGCGGGTGCTGCCTTTTCCCGTCGAGCTCGTCGAGCGACTTCACGCGTGCGAAGTCCATCACCTTCCTCGCGCGCAGCGCGACGACGGCGGCGTGCGCCATCTTCGCGACCTCGCGCGCGGCGTCGCTGTTCGACATGCCGAGCGTCAGGCGCTTCATGTCCTTCATGGAGAGCGGCGGACCGATGCGGGCGACGAGATCGCGCGACGTCGGGACGAACGCGCCCTTCTTCAGCGACTGGTACGTCCCGCCGAGATAGACCGGCAGGATGTCGACGTCGTGCGTGAGCGCGAGGTAGCCGACGAGCGCCTTGAACTCGTGGACCTCGCCGTCGGGCGAGCGCGTCCCCTCGGGGAACACGAGCACCGTCTTGCCGCTGTCGATCACCTCGCCGGCCTGACGGATGGCCGTGCGCACCTGCTTGCGATCGAGCGCGACCAGGTTGGTCAGGTTCTCGAAGTACGCCTGCACGAGGCCGCCGCCCTCGAAGAAGTAGTCCTGCGCGGCGAGCGAGACGATGCCTTCGCCGTAGCTGCCGAGCGCCCACTTCACGAACCCCATGTCGAGGTGGGACGAGTGGTTGCTCACCACGATGGTCGGACGGTTGTGCGGGATGAACGCGCGGCCGGTGACCTCCGGCTTCATCACGCGGTCGTAGAAGCCCATCTGCATGCGGCCGAGGAGCGACTTCGCGACCTCGCGGACCGGCTCGGGGAGCTCGCCATCGAAAACGCGCTTGGCCTTCGTGACCTTGCGCCCCTCGATCGCGCGGGTGCGTGACTCGCTCCGGGCGTGGCGATCGGAGAGCATGCGCTCGACGTCCTCGACGGTGCGCGCGGCCGAGAGCGCCGCCGGATCGATGGTGCCGTAGCGAGCTTCGAGCGCGACGAGGAGCTCGGTGAGCGTGAGCGAGTCGAACGAGAGCTCGTCCTGCAGCGTCGAGGAGCCGCGGATCTCCAGCAGCGACTTGCCCGTGACCGCCGAGATCGCGAGCTTCACCGGCGACACGGTGGTCTCGTCCGAGGTGGGCTTGGCGAGCGCGGCGACGAGACGCTGGAGGAGCGCGCGGACCTCGGGTCGCTTCACTTTGCGCGTGGCGGTCCGCGGGAGCGGCGCGTCGATCAGGTGCACGACGGCGGGCTGCATCCCGTAGGGGAGCTTGCTCAGCGCCTCGCGCAACGCGCGCATCGCGCGGTCCATCCGGGCAGTGCGATCCAGCTCCCCCGCGGCTTCCGGCACCGCGAGGCAGCCGATCCGCTCGGCGCTCGAGCCTTCGTCGGACACCGGCAGCGCGACGATGGCGAGCTCCTCGATGTGCGCGATCTTGCCGAGGCGCGCCTCCAGATCGTCGGCCGCGTGAAGGACGTCATCGTCACGGCCAGCGGCGAGAACGTGTACCCGGACGACGTCGAGGCGCGCCTCGGCAAGATCGCGCACATCGAGGAGCACGCCAGCGTCGCGCTGACGGTGTCCGACGAAGGCTCGAGC
>JBKJQC010001259.1:0-5404 GCA_046593995.1 Polyangiales bacterium | reverse complement strand
CTCCCTGTGGACTCGGGGTCGAGGACCTGATCGGCGCCGACGAGCGACGTGAGGGCGCGGCCGCGATCGGCAGACTCTCGCCCCTCCGTGCCTTCGTGCCTCCGTGTTCAATCCGATCTGCCGTCGTGCGTTTCGAGAATCCCGCTCGGTGATTTAGTCTGGATCAGCGCGTCAGGGCTGCACGACGGCGCTTCCGGAGGCGCCCTTCTTCGACGGAGGGACCTTCGCGTTGCTGAACGCGCCCTTGATGCAGGACTCGGCGCCGGTGCCCTTGGCGGGACCGCTCGTGACGCTCACGGCGCTGACGTTGCCAGCGGGCCCGAAGGTGACCGAGACGCTCGACGGTCCCTCGAGGCCCTTCACGCACGCGTGCGCGGCCGAGAGCTTCGAGTTGACGGCGCTCCGCACGTCCATCGCGTCCGGTTTGTCGGGGAGGTTGTCGGTCGGCGCCTTCTTCTCGATCGGCTGGTCCTTGCCGATGCCGAGCACGTCGTCGAGGGAGCCGCCTGCAGGCTTGGTGATCGGATTGCTGGTCGACGTCGCGGCCGCGGACGGAGCGGGCGCAGCGGTGGGCGCGGCTTCGGGGCCGGTCTTCTTGCCACCGGCGAGCGGCGCGGCGCCGGGGGGCGCGGCCTTCGCGGCCGTGCCGCCTGCAGCGACGGTGACTGCGGGCTCGGGCACTGCAGCGTTCGCGCTCGCGGAAGCGGCCACGGTCGGCGCGGCGCTCGCGACGGGCGACGGGGTCTCGGTCTTCTTGTCGCCTTCGGCCTTCGGGGCCGCGGCCGTCGCGGCAGGCTCGTCGCGCTTCGTCATCGACGGCAGCACCGCGAACGCGACCGCCGCAGCTGCGGCCAGACCTCCGAACGCGATCCACAGGCCGGCGCCCTTCTTCTTCTCCCCGGTGGTCGAGGCGGGAACGGAGTTCGCCGCTGCGCTCGTCGACGAGGCCGCGACCGACGACGCGGGGTTCAACGCGGAGGCAGGCAACCCGGACGGCGGTGCGACGGCGATCGGACGCTCGTTCACGGCCGGGCCGCTCTTCACGCTGGTCGGGCCGCTCCGCGCGCTGGAGGGGCCACTCTTCACGCTCGTGGGCGCAGAGATCGCCGCGGGACCGGAGAGCGGTGCACCCGCCTCGGGCCGGCTCGACGCGGGAGGCGATTCCGCGGGCTCGCTCACGGGCACGTCGTTCGCGACCTCGGCCTGCGCGTTGACCGCGCGCAGATCGATCAGACCAGAGTCTTCGCCCTCTGCCGCGCCGAGGGCGAGGCCGCGGTCGGACCTGACGGAGGACGGCGGGCCGCTGCGGGTGAGGCCGGCGAGGCCGGTGAGACCACCAGACGCGCTGCGCGGAACCTCATCGGACATCGATCCCTCCCATCCGCCTGCGCCGACACCATCCGCTGCGAACGCGGCACCGTGACCCCCGGAAGCGTCCGTCAGTTCGAGCGTCTCGTCGTCGACGAAGTCGTCGGGGAAGGGCGCTGCGAGCAGCGGATCGACCTCGCGGCGCGTGACCGGTGCGAACGTGCTCAGCTTGGACGCGACGCGACGAGCCCAGCGGTCGTCCTCGTCGGTCGTGACGTTGGACAGCGCGGAGAGCGCTGCGTCGAGGCCCTTGTCGTCGCTCATGACGCGCCTCCTTCGGGACGAGGGCGCTTCGCGGTGACGGCGCGATCGCCGAAGCGATCGAGCGATTCGTCGAGACCGCGAGCGCGCATCCCTTCGCGTAGCCGCTTGCGTGCTTCGTGCACGCGCCAGGCGACGGTGCCGACCGAGCAGCCGAGCATCTCGGCCGCCTGCTCCTGCGGAACGTGCTCGATGCACACGAGCGTGATCGTCGCCTTCAGCGACGCGGGGAGCTTGTCGATCTCCTCCATCAGCGCGGCGACCAGCCGGCGCTCGTCGAGGCTCTTGCTCGGATCGGTGTCGCGCCCGTCACGGCCGACGAGCGCGCCTTCGACCGCCGGATCGTCGATGGCGACGCTCCGCCGGACGTTGAGCGAACGTGCGCGGTTGAGGGAGAGGTGCACGGCGATCCGATAGAGCCAAGTGAAGAACTCGCTTCGACCGTCGAAGCGAGGGAGCGCTTGGTGGGCGCGGACGAACGCCTCCTGGGCGACGTCGTCTGCGTCGGCGTGACCTCGGACGAGGTGTCGCGCAAGCCTTCGTACGCGCGGCGTGTACCGACGCACGAGCTCGGCGAAGGCAGCGGAGTCACCCGCACGGGCGCGGTCGACGAGTTCGCGGTCGCTCTCGGCCATTCTGGAACGGGGACGGGGGTAGTCCCTGCGTGGACGAGCGTACAGGACATCGTCATCGGACAGCCAAATTCCCGGTGGATCACGCGTGGTAGACCCGCCGATTCCGGGCCCCTTGGGAACGATCGCGCCAGATCCGCCCAATGGACGATCGTTGCAGCCTGGTTGTGGCTGAGGAGAAAGGTCCTCAGTGCGCACGGATTTCGTGCTGGATCGGGACGATCATGATCGTCCTGTCAGAGCGCTGCGGTGCGCGTTGGTTGCGCGCGGTCCGTGAATCGGAACACGGGCACGGCCGCCGTGCGCGACCGCCTCCGCGTCCACACGTGTGGACTCCCGCGTCCACACGTGTGGACTCCACCGAACCCGGGTGTAGCCTCGCTCCGCATGAAGCGTGTCTCCACGCCGAAGACGGCGAAGCGCCTCGAAACCCTTGCCAAGACCGCCGAGACCGCCGCTGGCAAGCGCGCGCGGGAGTTACTCGATCTGATCGCGCGCCGAATGCAGCGCATCACCGAGGACTTCTACGACATCGGCGCCGCGCTCCGGGAGCTGCATGAGAAGAAGCTGTTCGCGGCGCTCGGCTTCTCGTCGCTCGCCGAGCTCTTGAAAGCGCATCGCTTGATGAGCAGAAGCCGCGCGTTCGAGCTGATGCACATCGTGAAGACGGTGCCGCGCAAGCAGGCGCTGACGCTCGGCGCGGAGAAGTCCTATGCGCTCGCGCGCCTCACCGCCGCGACGAAGGAGCTCGACACCGTCGAGGAGCTCGCGACCGGTGGCCTCACGGTGCGCGGTCGCAAGCGGTCGGTGGAGGAGCTCTCGGTTCGGGAGATCGACAGCACGGCGCGCGCGGAGCGAAGCAAGGCCGAGCCGCCCAAGGTCGATCCGGAGGCGAAGGCCGCGGCGCAGAGCGCGCGCACCATCCAGGCGGCGCTCCGCAAGAGGGGCGCGAAGAGCGCCACGGTCGCCGCGACGAAGCGCGCGGGAACGTGGTTCCTCGAGATCGCCCTGCCGCTCGCGAACCGACGCGCGCTGGGCGCACTCGCACGCTGACGACGATCCCTCGTGCTCACGGTGAACGGTGCCGTGAGTAGCTCGATCACTCCCAGCGGCGGTCGGCTCGAACGCGGTGGTGGAGAGCACGCAGATCGTCCACGCTCATCGACGAGATCTCGCGCTCGCGTGCCTCGTCGATCTCGATGCCGAGCAGCTCGCATGCGCCACGAATCGCCTCGCGGAGGCCCTCGGCAAGTCCCTCGGCCTTTCCCTCGGCCTTTCCCGCGCGCTTGCCCTCGACGCGACCTTCGGCCAGCTTCTTCGCGAGGGCGCTCACCAGCGCGGGTGGTTGCTTGATCAGCAACGCGCGCGCGACCTCGTCGTCACGCTCGGTGGCATCGAGCAACGCCGAGATCGCGAGGGGGCGAACGAGGCACGGGTGATCGATCGTCGCGTCGAGCTCGAGCGCGACCAGCGCGCGCTGCGCGGCGTCCCATTCGAGCACCGCGTACTCGTTGAGATCGAGGCAGAAGACGCGCTCCACGCCGCGGCCCGCGAGCTTCGCTGCCTTGGCAGCGGCCTCCGCGCGCGTCTGGGTATCGACGATCTCGAACGCGAGGCACTCCAGCTGGCGGCCGCCGGTCGCCGGATCTTCACCCCGAGGAAAGACGCTCGCATCGGGCGCGAAGTTGTTTCGTCGATCGGTGCGCGTGAGCAAGTCGACGGCGGCGAGGTATCCCTCGGTCGCGTGGGTCGCGAGGAGCGCGGCCAGATCTCCATTCGCCACAGCGTGGGGCGGGTTCGCGCCCATCGTGATCCGCCGCTCGCCGTCGATCAGCTCCTCGCCGCTCTCGGGCCGAACGACGTGCTCGTCGATGGGGGGCAAGCGCTCCGCGCTCGAGGGCGCGCGCGCGGCTTGCGTCGTCGCCGAATGGCCGGGAAAGCTCATGCGCGGTTTACTCGGCGTCGACACGGATGAAATCTAGCATGCGTCGACCGCAGCAGTCCGCCGCCGCGCGCACAGCGAGCTCGATCTGATCGCCCGCCGGATGCAGCGCATCACCGAGACTTCTACGACATCGGCGCTGCGCTCCGGGAAGCCGCACGAGACGAAGCCGTTCGCGGCGCTCGGCTCGCGAGATCGAGAGCGCGGCGCGCGCGGAGCGAAGCAAGGCCAAGCCGCCCAAGGTCGACCCGGAGGCGAAGGCCGCGGCCCTGCCGCTCGCGAACCGACAGGCGCTGGGCGCACTCGCACGCTGACGACGAGTGCTAGAGGAAGCCCGTAGGAGGCTCTGGCTGTCGGTGCTCGCGCCGGTGTCCTCTGCGGGCGCCCTACCTCGCGCGCGCGAGTAGAATTCGGATAGCCTCGCCTGCGGAGGCGACGATGCGACGCACGCGGTTGGGTTTGCTCGCAGGCGTCGTGACCGTCTGTGCCTGCGGCGCGCGGGACGGCGCAGCGACCGCCGACGCTGGCTTTGCAGCACGCCGAAGACCTGCGACGGCCTCGGCGCCTGCGCCCTCGGCACGCCCCGCGACTGCTCGCCGTTCACCTGCGTGGACGACAGAATCTGCGCGACCACGTGCACCGCCGATTCGCAGTGCGCCGCTGGGTTCGAGTGCGAGAGCACCAAGTGCCTGCCCTCGGCGAAACCGACCAAGTGCACCGACGATCTCACCGCCGCGATCAACACCGCCGACGGCAAGAGCACCCTGTGCGCGCCGTTCATCTGCGACTCGGTGACGTCGACGTGCAAGGCCTTCTGCAACACCGGCGCCGACTGCCAGACCGCCTTCGAGTGTTCGTCGAGCAACGTGTGCGCGCGACCGAGCGCGCCGACCGCCGATGAGGGCGGCTGCGGCTGCGAAACCGCCCCGCGCCCCGGCACGTGGTCGCTGCTCTCCGCGCTCCCCTTCGTGATGCTGCTCGGACTGCGACGCCGCCGCGCGCGCTGATCGTCGTTGCGTGCTTGCCTGCCCGGCGGCCGGCAAGTCTCCTTCAGACACCTTCGTCATGCGACGCCAGCCCCTCACGATCGTGCTACGGAAGCAAGCATGTACTTCCAGGATCTCATCCTGAACCTGCAGAAATTCTGGGCCGACCGCGGCTGCGTGATCGTGCAGCCGTACAACTCGGAGGTCGGGGCGGG
>JBKJQC010001211.1:0-7694 GCA_046593995.1 Polyangiales bacterium | reverse complement strand
TCGATCGATTGAACACGGAGGCACGGAGGCACGGAGATCCGAGAAAACAGGGAGCCGGGGAGTCGGGGAGACGAGAAGGAGTTTCAGAGTCTGCCGATCTCGACTTCCACCAAAAAGGCCTCCCCGTCTCCCCGTCTCCCTGTTTGGTCTCGGAGAGCGGCGACGCGCAGGCAGCGACGCGCGACGACGACGTGTCGGAGACGATCGGCAGACTCTCGAACCCCCGTACCTCCGTGCCTCCGTGCCTCCGTGTTCAATCCGATCTGCGGCGGGGCAATCGAGAATCACGCTCGGTCATTTAGTCTAGGCTCGAGGGGATGTCGCTCGCCGATCGCCGCTGCGCTGACCTCCCGAAAGGGACCCCGAAGCTCGACCCGGACGCCATGAAGGCGCTCCTGCCAGAGGTTCCCGGGTGGTCCGTAGGCGAGGATCGGCTCGAGAAGACGTACTCGTTCAAGACATTTCTCGAAGCGATCGCCTTCGTGAACCGTGTGGCCACGCTCGCCGAGGCCGAGGACCACCACCCGGATCTCGACATCCGCTACTCGAAGGTGAAGGTCTCCACGTGGACGCACACGGTCCACGGCCTGAGCGAGAACGACTTCATCCTCGCGGCCAAGCTCGATCGCGCCTGACGTCTCAGGATCGCGAGGGGTGGACGTGGGTCACGCCGTCCGGGCGCACCTCGACTCCCTCGGTCCCGAGGCCGAGATCGTTGGAGGCGGTGACGTCATCGCCGCGGAGCGCGTCCTCGGCGACCTCACGGAACATCTCGAGCGCGTGCTCGTCGCGCAGGACGAACTCGACCCGGCCGAGCCGCGATCCGCCGAGCATGATGTGACCGCGCAGCGTGGAGGCGAGCGCCATCGCGCACATCTCCAGGGTGACGCGCGACGCGCCGGTCCCGAGCGCGGGGATCGCGAGCGATCGGAGACCGAGCTCGTCGGCGAGGAGGAACGCGCGATGCGCCGCGCGCCCGACGCACGACACCTCGTTCCAGGCGCTGACTGCGTGGAGGACGTGCCGTGCCTCGAGCCGACCGGCCGTGGTCGCGACGCAGTCACCGAGCGCGCGCTGCCCGCCGTGCATCGCTTCTTCCTCGATGGTGTCGCCGCCGCGCAGCCGCAGCGCATCGCCGACGCCGGCCCGCATCTGCATGTGGTCGTGCGCGGACGAGACGATGCCGTCGACGGTCGCGAGCGCGATGTCGCCGGTGCGGAAGACGATCTCGCAGTCGCCGAGGCGATAGCGGTGCTTCGCGATGCGCTCGAGCGACGCGAAGCGTGACTGCGGCTGCTGCGCGCGCGCGAGCGCACCGAAGTGTCGCGCGAGCGCACCGAGATCGTGCGGCCGGAGGGCGACGTCCTTGATCAGCATGTTCGCGACGACGTGCTGGAAGTAGGCCTCGGAGGGGTTCACCGGGGCTGGGAACGCAGGGCGCGTCGAGGGATCGAGCGTGGCGCGCACGTCGGCGAACGGCCCGCGCCCGTAGCGGAGATCGAACGCGGTCGAGCCGGCGCCCCACACGTCGGACGCCCGATCGAGCCCGTCCCCGCGCAGCTGCTCGGGCGACATGAAGCGGAAGGTCCCGGACACCTCCGTCGGGATGCGCGCGTCGTGGTGCGCGATCGCGATGCCGAAGTCGCCGAGCCGGATGCCGGTCTGCGCCCCGAACAAATTCGAGGGCTTCACGTCGCGATGGAGCACGCCGGCGCGGTGGGACGCCTGGAGCGCGCGACACGCTTCGTGCATCACATGACAGACGAACCACAGCGGCATCCCGAGGCCGAGCGTGCGTCGTCGGCTGTCGTCGAGCTCGGCGAGATCGAGCCCGTCCACGTATTCCTGCACGACGTAGCCGATGCCCTCGTGCACGCCGGCGTCGACCGCCCGCACCACCTGCGGCACCGCGATGCGCGCCATCATGCGCGCTTCGTTGAGCATGCGATCGAACCGCTGCTCACCCTCGTCGGCGAGACCGGCGCGCAGCGTCTTCACGACGACCGGCACGCAGAGCACCGCATGCTTCGCGAGCCAGATTTCGCTCATGCCGCCTTCGCTGAGGCGACCCCAGATCTCGTAATCGCGGATCGTCGTTCCGCCGCCGATTGCCGATCCCCACGCCATCGCCGCGAGGATACGATCGCTCACTCGATCCAGCGAGCGACCACGTAGACGAGCTCGTACGTCCCCTCCACGGAGGAGAGCTCCACGCGCGCGTCCGGCGCCGGGACGATCCCCTCGAAGCTCGTCTCGACGCGGCTGAAATAGGCGGGCGGGATGAGCTCGACCGTCTTGTCGGACACCTTCAAGGAGAGGCGCTGCAGCCCGCCGTAGCCGCGCTGCCCGATCGCGATCCACGCGAGCTTCGCCGTCCCCGACGGGCGCGGGAGCGGCAGCGAGATGCGCCCCCCCTTCGCGATCGCGAGCGCCTGTTCTTGACCCGGAATCAGCGACTCGACGGCCCGCACCGCCCCGCTCTGCACGCAGACCGTCTCGCGGCGGATGCAGGGCCCGAGATCGATCGCGAGCTCCTGGTCGACGGAGCCTGGCGGCGGAGAGCCACACGCCCAGAGTCCGAGGGGGAGCACTAGGGAGAGCGCGAGGAGCGGAGCGCGCGCATCAGCCGAGGACACGGAGCACCCCGTCGATCTGGAGGCTGAAGCCGCCCCAGTTGAAGGTACCGGACACCGGCGTGACGGCTTGGAACGTGGGTGCCCAGGAGTACCCGAGGCGGAATCGCAGGCTCGCCTTGTCACGCGCGGAGCCGATCCCGAACCCGCCGCGAATCCCCCACAGGCCGACGGTGGTCTTCGACTCGCTCGTCCCGATCTGTCCGGCGCCGATCGACGGCTCGGCCCAGAAGAGGAGGCGCGGCCACGGGAAGAGGTCCATCTCGACGCGCGCGCCGATCGTGCCGGCGTTGGTGGAGATCGGTGGAACGCCGTCGTAGGGCGCACCCATGCGGCCGAAGTACCCGCGCACGATCGGGCCCACCGAGAGCCAGTAGGTGAGGCTCTGCAGACCGCCCACCTCGACCTCGTAGGAGAGCTTCAGGCGGCTGTGCCGGTCGTAGCCGAGCGCCTCGGTGTTCGAGCGGAAGTCGGGGTACTGTCGCGAGGGAGCGAGGATGCCGATCGAGACGATCGCCTCCGTCGGGCGTGCGCTCGCGGGTCGCGCGCACGCGCAGATCGCGAGGAGCGCGAGGAGCGCGCCCGTGACGACTGCTCCGAAGACCGAGAGCCGCATCGACCGCTCGACTATCCGCGTCGCGTCCGCGTCACAACACGCGCACAAAAAGAATCGTGGCGCGGAGATCGAGACCTCCGCGCCACCACTCACTTCAGTGCGTGACGATCAGCGGCGGGGACGCTCCGGTCCGCGGCCGCGGCCGCCACCGTCACGATCGCGACCGCCACCAGGGCCGCCCGGACGCGAGTCGCGACCGCCGCCCGAATCACCCGAGTGCGCGGACTCCATGCGGCGCTTCGCCTCTTCGCCCGCGGGGCCTTCCGGCAGCGGGAGGAGCGCGCGGCGCGAGAGACGGATCTTGCCGTCACGCGACACCTCGAGGACCTTCACCTCGACCTCGTCCCCTTCCTTCATGACGTCCTCCACGCGCTCGACGCGCGTGTGCGCCATCTCGCTCACGTGGAGGAGGCCGTCGGTGCCGGGGAGGATCTCGATGAACGCGCCGAAGTCGGTGACGCGCTTGACGGGGCCCTTGTAGATGGTGCCGATCTCCGGCTCCGCCGTGAGGCCCTTGATGATCGCGAGGGCGCGCTTCACGGCCTCGGGATCGGCCGACGCGATGTTGACGGTACCGTCGTCCTCGACGTCGATGGCGACGCCGGTCTGGTCGACGATGCCCTTGATGGTCTTGCCACCCGGCCCGATGACGAGGCGGATCTGATCCGGCTTCACCTTGATCGAGGTGATGCGCGGTGCCCACTTCGACATCTCCGGGCGCGGGGCGCTGAGCGTCTGGAGCATCTTGTCGAGGATGTGCAGACGACCCTCGCGCGCCTGCTTCAGCGCGCTCTCGAGGATCTCGCGGGAGAGCCCCTCGACCTTGATGTCCATCTGGATGGCGGTGACGCCGCGCGCGGTGCCACAGACCTTGAAGTCCATGTCGCCGAGGTGGTCCTCGTCGCCGAGGATGTCGCTGAGGATGGCGACGCGATCGCCTTCCTTGATGAGACCCATCGCGATGCCCGCGACGGGCGCCTTGATCGGCGCGCCGGCGTCCATCAGCGAGAGGCAGCCGCCGCAGACCGCGGCCATCGACGACGAGCCGTTCGACTCGGTGGTCTCGCTGACGACGCGGACCGTGTAGGGGAACTTGTCGGGATCCGGCATCATGCGCTTGAGCGCGCGCTCGGCCAGGTTGCCGTGACCGACCTCGCGACGACCGGGGCCGCGGAGCGGCTTGGTCTCACCCGTCGAGTAGGGCGGGAAGTTGTAGTGGAGCATGAAGTTCTTCCAGCTCTCACCGATGAGGGCGTCGATCTTCTGCTCGTCGCTCGAGGTGCCGAGCGTGGTGGTGACGATCGCCTGCGTCTCGCCGCGCTGGAACATCGCGGAGCCGTGGACGCGCGGGAGCAGGCCGACCTCGCACTCGATCGGGCGGATCGTCGTGGAGACGCGGCCGTCGATGCGCTTCTTCTCGCCGAGGACCATCTCGCGGACGAGGACGTACTTGCGCTCCTCGAACTCGGCCTTCAGCAGCTTCTCGTTCGACGTCCAGGCCTCTTCGCCGATCGACGCCTTGAGCTGCTCCGCCATCTTCTTCTTGGCGACGCCGTACGCCTCGTAGCGCTCGGTCTTGCCGACGATGCGCGAGGCCTTCGAGAGATCCGCATCGACGAGGCCTTTGACCTTGTCCCTGAGCTCCTGCGAGATCGACTTCGCCTCGAAGACGCGCTTCGGGCGACCGACGGCCGCGCGGATGCGCTCGATGAGGTTCAGGATCGGCTGCGCAGCCTGCTGGCCGAACATGAGCGCGTCGATGAGATCGCCCTCGCTCACTTCGGAGGCGCCGCCCTCGACCATGACGATCGAGTCCTTGGTCGCCGCGACGATGATGTCGAGATCGCTCTGCGCGATCTGCTCGAAGGTCGGGTAGGCGATCAGCTCGCCCGAGATGCGCGCGACGCGGACGCCGACGACCGGGCCGCTCCAGGGGATGTCGCTGATGTGCAGCGCAGCGCCGGCGCCGGTGAGCGCGAGGACGTCCGTCGGGTTGACCTTGTCGACCGAGAGGACCGTCGCGATGACCTGCGTGTCCTTCTTGTACCCCTCGGGGAAGAGCGGACGGCACGGGCGGTCGATGAGGCGCGAGGTGAGGATCTCCTCGTCGCGCTGGCGACCTTCGCGCTTGAAGAAGCCACCGGGGATCTTGCCCGCGGCGAAGCTCTTCTCGACGTAGTCACAGGTCAGGGGGAAGAAGTCGATGCCGGGGCGCTCGTCGTTCGACGAGACCGCGGTGACGAGCACGACGCTCTCGCCGTAGGTGACGAGGACGGCGCCGTGCGCCAGCTTGGCGATACGACCGGTCTCGAGGGTGAGCGGCTTACCATTGATGGTGACCGACTCGCGGACGAATTGGGACATGGGTTCGAAACCCCTTTCGCGGCGCCCCTGGATAGGAAAGCGCCGAGCGCGTACGTCGCGCCGTGACGCTGCTCGGCTCGGCGAGCGCCCCGTTCGTTCCCCGGTTCCTGATCGCCACCCTCGTCAGGAGCGTGGCGCGCACGAATCGAAGAGCGACTGGACCTCGGACGACGGGCAGAAAACGTGACTGTGGTGACTTACTGAGGGCCGCCGTCATAACACGCCCTCGGGCGAGTGTCCTCGGCGCGACCACTCTTCGCAGCGTCCCGAGAAAACACGGAGGCACGGAGGCACGGAGGCGAGAGGGAGGTCGAGCATGTGCTGCCGCGCTCGAGCCTCTACGTGTCGGCCACGGATCGCAGCCGGAACCTCACCGCTTGCACCGGCAGACCCTCAGGGCTCCTCTCGCCTCCGCGCCTCCGTGCCTCCGTGTTCCTCTCGTTCTCCCGGTCCAAAACGGCGAAAGGCCCGACCGAAGTCGAGCCTCCCATCCGTGTCCCCTACCTCACTTGCGGAGGTTGAGGGACGCGACCAGCTTGCGGTAGCGATCGAGGTTCTTGCCCTTGAGGTAGTCGAGCAGACGGCGGCGGCTGCTGACCATCTTCAGGAGACCGCGACGCGAGTGGTGGTCCTTCGCGTGGGTGCGGAAGTGGTCGGTCAGGTACGTGATGCGCTCGGTGAGGAGCGCGACCTGGACCTCGGGCGAGCCCGTGTCGCCGTCGTGCGTGCGGAACTGCTGGATGAGGGACTGTTTGCGATCGTTGTGCAGGGGCATGGGTCCTCCGCGGTCTCAGCGCCATCTCGAGATGAGGCCGGTGACCGGGAAATGGTGTGGGGCGCGGGAGGGTAGTCGGCGCTCGCGCGAAGTCAAACGGCAGCTCGCGCACCGGTCGTCCGAGTAGCTCCGCCGACTTCGCGCGCCCCGACGGGACCGTCAGGGCGACGCGACGTCCTGGCCCGGGCGGGCCCGGCCGCCTACGATCGGACCGTGCGCTTCGTCCCGCGGCTTTCATCGTACGCGAGAGGCGTCGCCCAGGCGGCGATCCTCGCGTTCGCGACGGCCAGCCTGTCGTGCGCGGTCGGCTCGGGGACGGGCTCGGTGCGCGGGGATCCGCTCGTCGTCCAGGACTGCAACGACAAGGAGCTCTCCGGCTACGACATGGAGCCGGAGTTCTTCGGCGCGGTCAGCGTGCAGGACCAGCTGCTGATCCGGATCCAGCGCGGCGGTGACATCCAAGAGTACCAGGACTCGCTGACCATCGCGATCGAGGACACGAAGAAGGTCGTCGACGGGCAGGCGATCACCGTCGAGCTGCAGCGGCCGAACGGCTCGCAGCCCGCGGTCCCGTATCCGCTCGCGCGCATCTCGCTCTCCTTGCGCGGCACCTGCGGCAGCGGCCGCGTCGGTCGCAGCGACAACCCGCAGGTCGTGCTCCACGCCGTCTCCGGCACCATCACCTTCAAGTCGATCCTGCGCGGCGATCCGAACTCCAGCGACACGAACTCGAAGCGCATCGACGGGACGTTCGACGTGAAGGTCGAGGATCCGCGCCATCCCGCGGGCACCGAGGCGCGGAACGTCGGCCGGATCGTCGGCGACTTCCACTTCTTCTATCAGCGCGGTGGTCCGGCGCAGCCGTTCCCCTGATGGCCCGTCCGCAGAGTGTGGTGGTGACGATCGAGAAGGTCGTCGCCGGTGGCCACGGTCTCGCGCGTGTGAACGGTGAGGTGGTCCTGGTGCCGCGCGTCGCGCCGGGCGAGCACGTCTCGGTCGAGATCGATCGAACCCGCAGGCCCGCGCGGGGCCGGGTGCTCGACATCGTCCAGGCCTCGCCCGGTCGCATCGTATCCGGCTGCGCCTACTCCGAGCGCTGCGGTGGGTGCGATCTGATGCACCTCGACCGCGTCACCCAGCGCGAAGTCCGTCTGGCGATCGTACGCGAGACGCTCGGCGCCATCCTGAGTGGGAGCGCCGACGTCCCGATCACCTGGCACGACGCGACGCCCGACCGCGGCCGCACCCGCGCGCGCTGGCACGCGAAAGGTCTCGGCGACGGACGCACGGTGATCGGCTACCGCGC
>JBKJQC010001032.1:0-2813 GCA_046593995.1 Polyangiales bacterium | reverse complement strand
GCAGCGCGATCTTGTCGGCGATGGGCGGATCGATCGCCGACGGGCTCTGGATGCCGTCGCGCAGGGTCTCGTCCTGCAGCGACGGCGCCCGCGCGCTCCCTTTCGAGCTCTCGGTCTCGTTCCACGGCCAGGTCATTGCGGGGGTACCAGCCGCCCGACCTTGTCACGGAACGTCTGCGACCACGAGCAGGGGGTGTTGGTCTCGGGGTCGAGCCGGACGATGCGCGTGGTGCCGTCGGCGTAGAGCGCCGACGAGTCGAGCGACTTCACCGTCGCATGGAGCACGCAGCTCGATCGACCGAGGTGCACGGGCGTCAGCTCGACCGCGACGTCACCCTCGCCACGGACGGGCCTGAGGTACTTGATCTGATGCTCGGCGACGACGTGATACTTGTCCGGATTGACGGCGAAGTCGTCCTCCCAGCGGAAGCCGAGCGCATTGAAGAGCTCACCGCGCGCGCGCTCCATGAAGAGCAGGAAGCGCACGTTGTGCAGGATGTTCAGCGCATCGAGGTCGTCGAAATAGACGTGCTGGACCGAGCGGTAGGGCATCCCGAGGGGCATCGCGCCGCCTTGGATGCCTCGCGCGCACGAGCGACGCAATCTCCCGCTCAGCGTGGTGTGAGGGACACGGCTTCACGCCGACGTCTACGGCTTCTTGACGGACGCGGAAGCCGAGGGCGTGACGGAGCTCGAAGCGGCGACGGAAGCAGACGGCTGGGGAAGCGCAGACACCGAGGTGGAGGGGGACGGCGACGGCGCGGGCGCAGGGGCGGCGAGCTCGGCGGCGACGGCCTGGAGGGTCGCCTCGTCGACCTCGACCTTCACGGTCTTGCGCGTCTCCTCGAGGAGCGCCTTTTCCTTCGCGGCACGCTTCTCCTGCAGCACGCGCACGCGGATGATGCGCTCGACGTCGGCGAAGCTCTGATCGCGCGCTTCGTTCTTCGCGATCAGTCGCACCACGTGCCAGCCGTTTCCATCCTTGAACGGCGGCGACACGGCGCCGACGCTCGGCAACGCGAACGCCGCGGTGCGCACCTCGGGCGTGAGCTTCGGGTTCGGCTGCGGGTGCGTGTCCGAAGGCGCGGTCGCGAACCCGAGATCGCCGGACATCTCCGGTGCCTCGGTCGCTCCGGGCTTCTCCTCGGAGTACTTCTTCACGACGCCGCCCCACTGCGTCGGGTTGGCGGCCTTCGCCTCTTCCCACGCCTTCTTCGCGGTCGCTTCGTCCTTCGTGACGATCTGTGCGACGCGGCGCCGCTCGGGCTCTCGATACTCCGCGATGTGGGAGTCGTAGAAGGCGCGGAGCTCGGGCTCCGGGAGCTGCCCGGCCTGCGGCAGATCCGCGATCAGCTTGCCGCGCATCCATGCGACGAGGACCTGACGGATCTCCTCGCCGACGACGGGATCCTTGTCGAGCCCCTGCTTCTTCGCCTCCTCCGCGAGCAGGTGCATGTCGATCATCGCGCGGAGCAGCTCCTTGCGACGCTCGACGCCCTGGTAGCGCATGCGCTCGTATTCGGGCATGTCGGCGAGGGCCTGCGCGAACTCACCGAGCGTGATGACCTTGTTGTTCCCGTACTTGGCGACCGGCTTCGCGGCCTGCTCGGGGGAGAGCCCGCCGACGATCGTCGCCGCGTCGGGCTGCTTCTGCACCGCCCTCTCGTTGCAAGCGACGCCCATCGCGACGCTGATCGCGAGGAGGGCTCCGGCACCGAGACGCATGACGGGGGGTTTATTAGGTCTACGGCCCAGGGTCTAGGGCCCAGGCCCGAGGAAGTCGTCGGTCGTCAGTCGTCAGCAAGACCGAGATCGTAGGGCAGACGCGAGCCCGAGGGAGCAACAACGCCCCCCATGCAAAGTGTCACCCCTCTCGTGGTCTCGTCTGGTC
The DNA here is from genome assembly GCA_046593995.1 of Polyangiales bacterium. Taxonomy (GTDB): domain Bacteria; phylum Myxococcota_A; class Polyangia; order Polyangiales; family JADJMO01; genus JALHOE01. The sequence continues at coordinate 922 of JBKJQC010001032.1, read as the reverse complement.
TCGTCTGGTCTCGTCTGGTCTCGTCTCGGACGACTGAAGACTGACGACTGACGACTTCTCGGGCGAGCCCCCCCGCCGTGCACGAGCCGTGGTTTCAGGGCGACCGGAGCGAGAGAAATATTCGGGTCGCCTGTCGACTCCGGGGACTCCCGTTCGTCATTCGGTGGAAAGGGGCGGGCGCCGCCCCGGAGGAAAGGACACCACTCATGGCAGCCAGCAAGATCTTCACGCACCTCTGGTACGCGAAGGGGGCCGACGAAGCGGCGGCGTTCTATGCATCGATCTTCCCTGATTCGCGCGTCGACAAGGTCACGCCGATGATGAGCGACAACCCGAGTGGCCCCGCGGGATCCGTGAAGGTCGTCGACTTCACGCTGCTCGGCCAGCGGTTCCAGGCGATCACGGCCGGACCGCACCACGAGTTCAACGATGCGATCTCGATCGTCGTGCTGTGCGACGATCAGTCCGAGCTGGATCGTTACTGGAGCGCCCTCCTCGAGGGGGGCAAGCCCCAGCAGTGCGGGTGGCTGATCGATCGCTACGGTCTACGCTGGCAGATCGTGCCCGCGCGCTTCGACGAGATGATGCGCGACACCGATCCGGCGCGCTCGAAGCGCGTCACCGACGCGATGCTGAAGATGGTGAAGCTCGACATCGCCGAGCTCGAGAAGGCGCACCGCGGGTAGGACGCGTTGCTGCCGCCGTGCTCAGGCCCTAGACCCTGGGGCGGCATGCTCGTCGATTTCATCCTCGATCTCCGCAAGGAGGGGCTGAAGGTCGGCCCCACCGAGGCCGTCACGCTCGCGCGCGCGCTCACGATGGGCTTGCACGAGTCGACGCTGGAGGGCTTCTACGACGTCGCGCGCGCGCTCTGCGTGCACCGCGAGAACGATCTCGACGCGTTCGATCGCGCGTTCAGCCG
>JBKJQC010001029.1:0-10460 GCA_046593995.1 Polyangiales bacterium | reverse complement strand
TCTACGGCGTCGGCGCGCTGGGCGCCGACCTCGGTCCCTACGACGTCCCCGGCGCGCCCCCCTCGCTCCTCATGCTCGGCAAGGACGGCGGCATCAGCTTCCCCTCGAGCGCCGGTGAGGTCGCGCCCCTCGTCGCTCGCGACGGAGCGGTCGCGTGGGCCTCCGCGGACGGTGTCGCCATCGTTCGAGCCGGGACGGTCCCCTACCGCGTCAGCAGATGCTCGGGGAGCGTCGCAGGGCTAGCGAGCGCGGGGCCGGGCACGCTCGTCGTCGCGTGCTCGAGCAACGAAGGCAAGGTCGAGCTCTGGGTCGACGGCGCGACGAAGTAGCCTTGACAGGAACCCGGTGGCAGATAGAGTGCGACGCCCGAAAAACGAGACGCCCTGCTTCGAGAGCTCATCGAGAGGTAGCAGCGCCCCGCGGATTGGGGGATCGTCTAATGGCAGGACGTCGGATTCTGGCTCCGACTATCTAGGTTCGAATCCTAGTCCCCCAGCTCGATCGACCTCACCCGTCGGTTGAACGTCAGAAGCCCGAAGTGCTACGAGTCACGGCCACCAGTGAGAGCAGTACGGGTCGGCCCCATCGTCTAGTGGTTAGGACATTGGCCTCTCACGCCAGTAACACGGGTTCAAGTCCCGTTGGGGTCACCACGGAAGCCCTCGGATCCAAGCGGTTCGAGGGCTTCTGCCTTTCTTGGTCCGAACAGTGGTCCGAATCCGAGGCCTCCGGATCGGCGAACGCCCACGCGTCGATTGCGGTGGTGCTCGTCGTCGCCGCGAGCACGAGCTCGAAGATCGCCGCGGTGTGCGCGACGTCGAGGATCCCGAGCTCGGCGAGCGTGCGGCCCCCGTCGCCGTTCCAGATCGACCACGCCGCGCGCACGATCGTCCGCTCGCCCGACGAGAGCGGACTACGGCCGTCGCGGACGTCGAAGGCTACGCGCGACGGACCGTCGAGCGTCCACGCGCTGGCGAGGCGCATGCGGGCGCAGAGCGCACGGCAGCACCGCGCGAGGTGGTGATCGTCGCGGAACATCAGCAAGCCTCCGCGGTTCAATCGCCATCTCCTCGAACGCACGCGTGACCGCGTCGTCGGCGCCCTGCTTCGCTGCGCTGGCGATCGCTGCCGTGTCGACGCTGCCGCCGCCGGAGATGTTGATGGTCATGGTCATGTTGATCACGACCCCACCACCACGAGCACCACCGCCACCGCCAGCGGCGCTCGCCGCTGCGGTCACGGCGGGCGTCGACTCCGGTCCGAGGTCGAGCCCAAGGGCGTTGTTCGCGGCCTCCTTCTCGGTGCCGAGCGTCGCAGCGCGCGAGAGCAACGGCGCGGTCTCTGCCCGCGTGACGTCGTCGCGATCGAACAGAGCGAGGAACGTCCCGGCGATCTCCGCCGCTTGGTGCTCCCATGCCTCGTGCGGCGCGCGGTACCGACGAACGTCCGCTGCCACGAGCGAGCGCAGCTCTCGCCATCCCGACATCGCCGAGGATTCTCGCACGCTGTACTCTCTGTGGAGCACCGTGGCGTTCTGGTCCCGCAAGCGCGATCGCAAGGAGCCGGAGCCGCAGCCGCCCGACCCGTCGCGGTGCGTGCTCTGCGGTCGCCCCCGCGCAGAGGTGAAGCGCCTGATCGGCGGCCTCTCCGGCGCGGTCTGCGACGACTGCGTGCGTGAGTCGATCTGGCTCCTCGAGGACGATGCGGAGTCGGGCAAGTCGCGAGCGGTCGCGTCGCTGATCGTCTCGATGATGGAGTGCGACGCGCTCCACACGTCACGCGCGCGGACGACCGCGCTCGGCAACGCCGCCCTCGAGCTTGCGGCGGACGATCCTGCGCTGCTTCGGCGCATCGGTCACGCCGCCGTGGCGCGCGCGAACGACACGGTCGCCGTCGCAGCGTTGTCGCGTCTGCCGCCGGGGGCGATGTCGATCGACGATCGGATCAACTTGTCCTACGCGCACTCGGAGCGGCAAGAGTTCGAGCGGGCCGCCGAGGTGCTGCCGGCGCCCGACGAAGCGACTGCGCCGGTCGAAGAGGTTCACCTCCTGTTCGCGCGCAGCTGGAACACGCGCTCGGCCTGTGGGAGAGCGGCGCGAGCAGCGCGCGGCCAGGCCTTCGAAGCAACATCGAAGGCAGCCTCGCACACGTGGAGCTCCTCGCCGGCGAGCACGACGCAGCGGAGGCGCGGCTTCGCGCGGTCGCGAAGTACAGCCCCTCGAATCCGAAGCGTCTACTCCTGCTCGGCGACTCCTTGTGGGCGAAGGGCGATCGACTGGGTGCGCGGCTCGAGTGGCAGGCCGCTCTGGATGCGGCCCACCCGGAGAGCGCGGATGCCGAGGGCGCGCGTCGGCGACTCGAACCTGAGTACCGTTGATGTCGCTACTCGGTGGCCGACACGCTGCGCTCGGGCGATGTAGCCCTGCGTCGTCGCGACGAGATCGACGCGCGTGACGGCGCGGATCGGCGTCGGTCCGATGTGCGGCGCGATCCACTTGTTGAAGCGCCCTCGCGCGTCCTTGACTGTCTCCTGACCCTTCTCTTTCTTCCACGCGAGGAAGCGCGTCGACGTCGACGACGCGAAACGGTCGACGATCACCGCACTCGTCGACGCTCGACGTGCCTCAGCGGCCCGCGGCCTCCAGTAGCTTCTCGTCTAGATCGACACGCACGGCCTTGGCGAGGCGGCGCGGATCTCGGAGCGCACGCAGCCGCTGCAACGTCTCGTCGCGGCCCTCGATCCGATCGAGCACGAGACCGGCGACGATCGCGACCGCTCGACGCTCGAGCGCTTGCTTGTCGTTCTCCCAACGCGACACCGTCTCGGCCGACACGTCGAGCAGCTCCGCGACTTCGACGGCGCGAAGCCCCGTCATCTTGCGGAGGAACTTGAACTCGTCTCCGTTGCGCGGACCCGCCTCCGCGAGCTCACGCGCGATGCCGAGCTCGATCGCGAGGACGGCGCGGCTATCGGCCGTCGCCTCGCCGCACGCCGCGCACGCGAGCGCCGGATAGCTTCCGGTGAAGACGCGCGATCCGATCGGACGTCGCACTTCACGCTTCGACTCGGTCAGTCGCTTGGATCCGCACGCGTAGCACTTCGGGGTCATGGTCATGGTCTGCCTCGTGGGGGTCAGAAGAGCGTGACGACGACCACGTCCCCGTCGATCGCGATGATCAACGTGAGCTCGTCGCCATCGAGATCGAGGGAGTCGGCGCGCCACCGTCCGTTCGCCTGGAACGCGCACGACGGTGCGACGCGCAGCGCATGCCGCACGTCGTCGCGCGAGGCACCACGCTCGGCGGCTCGATCGATCGCGTGGCTCGCCATGCGGAAGATCCCGCGTAGACCAGCACCGCGGATCGCGGCGAGCGCCTCGGCCGGGGTCACGAACCTAGCCTAGGCATTCTTGAGAAAACCGCAAGTCGGTGCGCGCGTGCTCCCGTGGGCGAGCCGTGCTGGCTGCAGCATGCGGGGGTTCGCGAGGTGGGTCCTCGCGTAGCACGTCGCCGCCCAATGGGGCGGCGGATCGAGCTCGCTCGTCGCCTCCATCGCGCTAGCGCCTCACGAAGACTCGTCGCTCGCCCTCGGCAGCGAAGGGGGCGGCAAGAGCGACGGCATCACCGCCTCCAGGCCGAGCGGTCGGAAGAGATTTCTCGTCTGCGACGGCAGCTTCTCGAGCTGCTCCTTGAGCTCGCTCTTGGAGAGGAAGATCTCCTCGCGACGATTCCCCTCGATCACGCGCTTGATCACGAGCTCGTTCTTCCCCGGCGTGCGACGCGCGATCTCCTGTATGTCGGGCGCGATGGCCTCGATCAGACGCTCGACGAGGACGGTCGGCTCGTCGAAGTCGCGATACGCCTCGCCGTCCATCATCGCTTCGACCAGCCGCACGCGGTTCTTCATCAGGCCGTCGACCAGGCCCGACCACGCGTCGACGAAGGTGACGAGCTTGCCGAGATCGCCCTTGTCGAGGTCGAAGCGCGCGGGCGTCGGGTCGGACTCGACCAGGCGCGCGATGGTGACGTCGCGTGACGGTCCGGTGATCGTCACGTCGTAGCCGACGCCGCTCCCATCGGGCTCGGTACGCAGCGACACGCTGACGCCGTCCTCGTCGTGATGCGAAGCGGCGACATGGAGCTTCTCGATGCGCTGCGGTCGCGGCCGCACCTCTTTGCGGAAGAACCCGCCGGACTCAGGCACCTGCAGCTCGAGCGGTCCGCTCAGCTTTTCCACGCGTACCGCCTGCGCGAGCGCGTGTCCCTGGGGCGGCTCGCAATCGAGCTGCGCCGAGACGCCGAGATCTTCGGCCACCATCGACGTACGCGCGACGTAGCGACCCCCGCGATACACCACGGCCGTGTCGGTCTTGGCGCCGGGCAGATCGTGCCGCGCGAGGAGCGCTTCGAAGCTGCGCAGCATCGAGTCGCGCTCGTTCCCCTCTTGCACGCCGAGCGCTTGCACGTCGGCGGTGAGCCTCCCGCGCAGGCCCGCGATGTCGCTGGCGACCACGGACTCGGTTGCCGCGAGGATTTTCGCGGCGCACGTCGCGGTCGTCCCGGACGAGACCGGCGCGAGGGCGCGCGCGACGATGTCGTTGAGCTCCCCGAGCTTCTTCGACTCGGCGTCGGCGATGTTCCGCAGCGCCAGCTCTTGGTTTCGCAGCTGCTGGACGCGCGCGTACGCCGACAGCACCTCCACCGAGAACACGAGCGTGTCGCGCAGCATCTCGATCGCGTCGTAATCGAAACTGGCCGGCGAGGAGTCCCCGTAGAGGTATCGCGTCCGCATCGCGTTGCCGATGCTACATGAACGGCTGGCGCCGGCGCGGTCGCTGTTGGCCCGCAAGCCCTAGGTGATTCGCATCGGGCGTCGGAACACGAGCGAACGAACCCGGCGCGCCAGCCTTCGTCGGCGAAAGGCCCACCATGCCTTCGGCCCGCCCGCGCCGTGCGATCGAGGGCTTCTGCGTTTTCGTTCGGCCGCCGACACGGCGCAGAAGCGTCGCGTGAGCCACGCGTCGTCGATCCCATGGCAGACTGAGGGCGATGGCCGACGCGCCGAAGAAGCGTCGCGCGACGTACGCCGACATCGAGGCGCTGCCGGCGAACGTCGTCGGCGAGATCATCGACGGCGAGCTGTTCGTGATGCCGCGGCCACGACCGCGGCACGCCGACACGCAGGGTGCACTCGTGGTCGGGCTCAAGGGGCCATTCGATCGACGTTCGGGCGGGCCCGGCGGGTGGCGCATCCTGCCCGAGCCCGAGGTGCACTTGGTGCCCGACGAGCCTGTCGTTCCTGATCTCGCCGGGTGGCGCCGCGAGCGGATGCCGGAGCTGCCCCAGACGGCGAAGATCCCCCTCGCGCCCGATTGGGTCTGCGAGGTGCTGTCGGACTCGACGGAGGTGCATGACCGCCGCGACAAGATGCCGCTCTACGCGCGTCATGGCGTGCCGCACGTGTGGCTGATCGATCCGGTCCTTCGTTATCTCGAAGCCTTCTGGAACGACGCGGGTGCATGGCGCCCAGTCGGCGCGGGCAAGTGGCGCGACGACGCGCGCGTGCGAGTGCCACCGTTCGAGGCCGTCGAGCTCGATCTCTCCACGCTGTGGGGCGACTGATCGCGCGCCCCGCGTGCGACACTTCGCGCGAATGCGGTGGCAACGACGGATCTAGACGAAGCGCGGACGGAGGCTACGGCTTCTCGCAGATGTTGGTCGACGGTGAGGAGTTCCGGCAGTGCACGGATGCGGAACGAGACTCCTTCGCGAGCGTGACCTTCACGGTGGCCGTTCCTCCGTCGGTCCGCCGGCCAGCACGCGAACGACAGGCACCAGGCGAGGGACGAGGGCTTGGGATTCGTCGCCCCTGGCGTGGTGCGGCTGCCTGGCGATGCTCGCGATGCAGCACCGTCGCGAACGACGTCTGGAACACGGCGACGACGTGCTTCGCGACCCATCGCGGCTCGCACAGCAACACCCATGCCGGCAGCGCGTCGACCGAAGATGTCGACATCGGCCGCGGAGCGGCGGCGAATGTGCGGCAATCGTTACGCGGACGGCGCATAGTACGATGCCAACATGTCCGTTCCCCATTTCGCAGTCGACACGAAGACCGTGGTGTTCGATGTCGAACGTGGCGAGGTCTTGATGACGATCGAGGGGAACGTGGTGCTGCCGATCGGCGCGCGCATCCAGCTTCCCGCGGAGGAGGGCGCTGCCTCGTCGGGCGATGCCATCGTCACGGCGGTCACGCTGGTCGCTGGCGCTGCCGCGCTGGAGTCCCCGGGAGGCAAGACCTACCCGCTGACCGTGCGCCTCGGCGTGCGTCGCGAAGCCGCGGCGCCGTGATGGTGTCGCCGTGGGCGCAGCCATCGCCGCAGCGCGGTGCGAGCAAGAGCTACGCCAGCGCGACTGCTCGCCGACGTCGATCGGAACCTCGGCGCTACGACCTACCGCGTTCGAAGTGTCAAATTCTCAGCGTCGGTTCGAGCCGACCGACATCAGAGCGTCGATGAGCGACGAACGCGCCGCCCTGACCGTGCTCGTGCTCGAGGACGACGACCAGATCCGCGAAGCGCTGGTCGAAGCGCTGACGCTCGAAGGGTTCGTCGCGAGCGGCGCGGTCTACGTCCGCGAGGCACTCGAGATCGCGCTCGCCCGTCGGCCCGACGCGGTCGTCGTCGATCTCCGCCTCGCCGACGGCGAGTCCGGCCGCGATTTCATCGCTCGCTTTGCCGACGATCCCACCGCACCGGCGATGGTGGTCCTCACCCCCTCGAACGAGCTCGGGCAGCCCATCGGCGCCGAGTTCGGCCTGCCGTGGCTCACGAAGCCCTTCGACCTCGACGACCTCGTCGTGATGATCCGTCGGGCTGTCGCGTCTCACTCCCGGCCGAGTCGACCGCGCCCGATCGTCGCCGCGTAGGCGCTCTCGCGGCGGAGCTCAGGCCGCCCGCCAGGACTGTTCGAGCAGCTCGAGCGTCGATTTGAGCTCGCGCGCGCCGCTGCGGCTCGCCGTCGCGATCGCCTCCTTCAGGAGCGCCTGCGCCTCGGTGTGTCGCTCTCGCGTGCGCGCCACCCGCGCGAGCGCTTCGAGCACCTTCGCGCGATCGGTGTCGGCCGGGCCGGCGAGGTCGAGCGCCTCGCGCAGGATGCCTTCTGCGTCGGTGAGGTACCCCGCGCGCGCGAGAGCGTCACCGAGCTTGCGACTGAAGATCACGACCGCGCGCTCCGGATCGTCGAGGTCTCCGCGGAAGAGCGCGCGTCGTGCGAGCTCGAGGCTGCGGCGCAGCGCGAGGATCGCGCCCTCGTCGTCGGCGCGCTGCGTACAGCGGTCGGCGACTTGCTCGAGCATCAACAGCGCCTCGAGCGCGTTCTGCGAATAGAACGCATGGAGCGCGCGGACCTCGATCGCGGCGCCGGCCTCGGCGGAGTGCTCGCCCGCGAGCGCGTGCAGATCGCGGCGCGCACCGGCGGGGATCGTCGCGGCCGCGATCTCGCGGAAGAGCGGGTGCGCGAACCGATACGTCCCCTGGATGGTCTTCTCGAGGATCCCGATCTTCAGGCAGTGGGCGAGCGAGCGTCCGATCTGCGCGCTGCCACGCGGCAAGAGCAGCGCGATGGCCTCTTCGGCGACGTCGTCGCCGAGGATCGCCGCCGCTTGCAAGACACGTCGGACGTCGGCGCCGAGGCGCTCGATGCGGAGGACGATCACGTCGGCGACGCGAGAGGGCGCGACGCCCCCGCCTTCCTGCGCGAAGCGCACGAGCTGATCGAGGTAGAGCGGCGCGACCCCGCGCGACGCGGCTTCCTGCAGCCGCTCGGCGGCGCTCGCTGCCGTCTGCGGCGCGAGCCCACGCAGCGCCGTCACGGCGACCGTCGTCGGGAGACCGCTCACGATGCGCGCGTGCGACCGACCGGCCGGCCACCCCGCCTCGAAGCCCGAGGGGTGGGACGCGATGAAGAGCACCGGGACCGCCGGCGGCTCGCCGAGGACGTCGGAGAGCGCGTGTCGCGTCGCGCCGTCGTAGCGGGGGAGGTCGTCGAACGCGAGGATGAGCCGTCGGCCGTCGGACTCGTGCGACGCGCGCTCGATCGCCCAACGGAGGGCGGCGGCCGCGGCGTAGCGTCGCTCCTCCGGCGGCATCTTCGTGCCGAGCGGACGAATGGCGACCTCGTTCAATCCGCGGATCACCTCGGCGCGGTTCGACCCCTCGATCGCGACGCGCGACAGATCCGTCGACTGCGTGATGCCGGTGAGCTTGGCGATCGCGTCGGCGAGGCCGTAGTACCCGATCTCGGCGTAGGCCGGATCGGGCGCGATCTCGATGACGCGATCGCCCTCGTTCCGTGCGCGCGCGAGGAACTCGGCGACGAGCCGCGTCTTGCCGACGCCGACCTCGCCGACGAGGCGCGCGCCGCGCGGGTAGTTCTCGGCTTCCTTCCGACGATCCTGGAGCCACTGCAGATCCTCGTCGCGGCCGAGGAGCGGCAACGGGAGCGCGAGGTTCGTCGCTTCGCGCGTGCGCTCCCTCATGACCGGCGACGGTGAGACCGCCGGCGCGGTGGTCACTGCAGCCGGCGGGACGCTCGCGCGCGGCGCGGGCGACGACGTCACGATGCGCGCGCCGCAGTCGCCGCAGAACTTCTGCGTGGCGGGGACGTCGCTCTTGCACTGCGGGCAGGTGACGGACTTGCCGGTGCTCGACGAGCGCAGCGACGACGTCGCGATCGCAGCGTCGAGCGCCTTCACCATCGCCGGGGCGTCGGCGTACCGCTTGTTGCGGTCCTTCGAGAGCGCGGTGAGGCACACGTCGGCGATCGCGTCCGGGATGCGTCGCTCGGGGACGAGCTTCCGCGGATCCGGCGGCGGCTGCTGGAGGTGCATCAGCACGACCTGCGTCGGCGAGGCCGCCTCGAACGGCAGCTGACCGGTCAGGAGCTGGAACATGATCACGCCGAGCGCGTAGAGATCGCTGCGCGCGTCGAGCGGATCGCCGCGGCCCTGCTCGGGGCTCATGTAGTCGGGCGTCCCGCAGACGATGCCCGGCGAGGTGATCCCCGTCCCGCCGGTCGTGATCCCGGTCAGCATGTCCGGCCGCAGCTTCGCGAGACCGAAGTCGACCACCTTGCAGAAGTCCGCCCCCCCGCGCGTCGGCTCGAGGACGATGTTCTCGGGCTTCACGTCGCGGTGGATGATCCCGAGATGGTGCGCTTCGTCGAGCGCCATCAGCGTCTGCTTGAGGATGTCGACGATCCGCGGGAAGGCGAGGGGGCCTTCCTCATAGGCGACGCGCGAGAGGTCGCGGCCGCGCAGGTACTCCATCACGAGGTAGAGGAGGTTGCCGTCCGAAGCACCGGTCCGACCGAAGTCGATGACCGCGACGACATTCGGATGGTTCAGGCGAGAAGCCGCGCGCGCTTCGGTGATGAAGCGGGCGGCGGCGCCCTCCTCCCCGTGGAGGTGCGGGTGGATCACCTTCACGGCCACCGTGCGACCGAGCGCCTTCTGTTCGGCGCGATAGACACGCCCCATCCCACCGACCCCGATCAGCTCCAGGAGGACGTACCCGCCCGGGAACGTCTTCCCGATCAGCGGATCATCGGGGCGCTGCGCGACCTCACCGACGGGGAACCCGCACGACGGACAGAAGCGATGCGCCTGCGCATCGTAGGGAGCTTGGCACTGCGGGCAGGCGGCCATCGGGGGGGTTGGGGAGGGGACCGGAGAGGGCCGGAGAGGGGCGACGGGCCTCAAACGGTAGCGCCCGCCGCTCCATCAGAGCAATCGTGAAGAACGCGTCGATATGCGACAAGACGCCGCTCCGTCGCGATGCGAGATGGAGGCATGGAGGCGAGCGCGACCGTCACTCACGCACGTCCGCGACGCGGATCCTGCATCCACGCCTCGAAGTCTTGCTCCTTCTTCAGCAGCACTCCGAGAAATGGGAGATCCCGTCGAAGTCGCTCGGGCGCCACGCCCTCCCGCGTCAGGACGGCGATCCAGTCGATGAGCTCGCTGGTCGAGGGGCGCTTGCGCAGACGAGGCGACTCGCGGACGCCGTAGAACGCCTCGATGGCCTGCGTGGCGAGCGTCTCGTCGACGTCGGGGTGGTGCACCTTCACGATCGCCTTCATCCGCGCCTTGTCGGGGAATTCGATGAAGTGGAACACGCACCGACGGAGGAACGCGTCGGGGAGCTCCTTCTCGTTGTTCGACGTGATCACGACGACGGGGCGCGCAGCGGCGACGATCTCGTCCCCCGTCTCGGACACGACGAACCGCATGCGGTCGAGCTCGTGCAGCAGGTCGTTCGGGAACTCGAGGTCGGCCTTGTCGACCTCGTCGATGAGGATGACCTGCCGCTCCTTCGCGGAGAACGCGCGTCCGAGCGGCCCGAGCTTGATGTAGCGGCGGATGTCCTTCACGTCTCCGTCACCGAAGCGCGAGTCGTAGA
>JBKJQC010001019.1:0-2882 GCA_046593995.1 Polyangiales bacterium | reverse complement strand
AAGTGCTGCCGCGCGCACCCAGCCGCGTCTCGCCGGCGATCGCAACGAGGAACGGACTCTGGGGCCAGGCCTCGAAGCGTCGCGATCGGCAGACTCTCGAGCCTCCGTGCCTCCGTGTTCAATCGAGCAGGTACGCCGAGTTCGGGAATCGAGATCGCTGATTTAGACGACGTCGACGGGATCAGAACCCGACTTCGAGCTCGGTCCCGATCACGGGCACGCGCGAGAGATCATGCGCCGTCGACACCAACGCACCGCCGACGCGATTCAGGAGCACGCCGCCCATCGCCATCACCGACGATGACCTGCCGAGCGTGACCTTGAGGCCACCCGTGATCTGCGTACCGTTGCCGATGTCGGCTGCGTAGACGATGTGATGGCCGTCGACGAAGGGGAAGAAGCGCTCGCCGAAGAGATATCCGATGCGTCCGCCCGCGAGCGCCTGCGGCGCGTAGGTGCCGACCTGCGAGAGCACGCTCACGGTGCCGAGCCGCGGACCGGTCGCCGTCACGAGCGACTTGTCGTACCAGAAGTACATGCCGCGCGGGATGACGTGGAAGCGGCGCGTGACGCGGAAGAGCGCCTGCGCCTGCCCGAACCACTGCGTGATCGTCTCGCCGGCCGGACCGTTGCCGTCCTTCCAACGAAAGCGGTTCCACGACGCCGCGAGCTCGAGGGCGACCGGAGGCGGGATGTCCTTCGACCAGTCGCCGCCGAGCTCCTTGCTCACGCCGCCGATCGCCGTCCAGCTCTCGATGCCGTAGGCCATCGGACCGTAGAGTGCCGACAGCTCCATCGACCACGAGGGCGCGGGACGGTGACCGACGCCGGCGCCGACGTAGGGCACGAACACCGTCGGATCGCCCGCCGCGTAGGGCGAGATGTGGAGGAGCGCGGTCTGCGGGATCACCGACCACTTCGCGGTGAGCGGCACGTCGACGCGCGCACCCGCGTACGTCACCTGGCCGATGCGGTTCGCGGCGACGCCAGCGGTCACGGGAGGCTTCTCGAGCTCGCCGGGATCCGGGCCCGGCTTGCCGATCTCACCGAAGCGCGTGTCGTCGTCGGTGACGGGCGCGGTGCCGTGGGTGCCGCCCTGCGAGAGGCCCGAGTGAGGAGAAGGAGGGGCGGCGCCGGCACGTGCGGTGCGCGTGATGGTCGCCGTGGAGAGCCCACCCACCACCAGCGCGATCACGGAGGCGATCACGGGAGGGCGAGCAAGATCGAATCGACGCAGCATGGGGCGCCTCGACAGCAAGCAACGTTCCGCGCTCGAGGCGCTCGCGACGGCTCGGCACGACCGGTGCGCTGTGCACGGGCGGGGCACGATGACTTCGGTGGTGGTCGCGAAGAGTCGGCGCGCTCGTCGCCACCACGCGCTCACTCGAACGTGTCGCGGAGCGCGAAGAGGGCGACGCAGGCGACGTACGAATCATTGGGCTGGCCGCGCAACGCTTCCTGCGCGCGACAAACACGCTGGCCCTGCGCGGGCTCCGCGCGTCGCCTGGAGCTCGACGCGGTGACGACGCGCTTCCGAGATCGGGATCTCCACTCCTCCACGACGACTGAGCCTTCCCCCGAATGCTCCGCGATCGAGGTCCAGTCGCCCGTCGCGCTTGATTCGACGCGAGCTGAACGTACACATGACCCTGCGGAACGTGCATTGCTAACTGCCCGCTCGCAGCTCTCCGGCGCCTCGTCCGTAGAGCTCCTTTTCGGAGAATGAACGTGCAGATCTTCCGTGACGACTCGCGGCAACGTTGGCGCAGGCTCCAGGTGCTCTTCACGCTGCTCGCCCTCGCGTTGATCGCGACGACGATCTTGTTCGTGAAGTCCCTCCGGCCGCGCCCGGCTGCGTTCCTCCAGGCCCCGGCGCCCCTCGCGGCGCTCGACCTCGATGCCGTCCGTGCGAAAGCGATCGAGCGTGGACGCGCGGCGATCCCCGCGGCGGTGACCATCCCGCCAGCGCTCTCGATGAGCGTGTTCGCGGGCAAAGGAAAGGGTACCGAGACCACCGAGGCCATCCGGCTCGGTGTGGTCGACGCCACGGAGCAGGAAGCGCTCCACGCGATCGAGCTCCACGGACAGCTCCTCACGCACATCGCGGTCGAGGGGCTCCACGTCCGTGACGCCGACGGCGGCGTGATCGGCCAGCTCCCCGACGACGTCCTCGCGCTCGCAAAGTCGAAGAACCTCAAGGTCCTCGAGGTCGTCGACGACGTGCGTGACGACCTCCCCCACGGCGAAGACGTCAGCGCGCTCGGCCGCGATCGCGCGCGCGCCCGCCGCTTCGCCGCGCTCCTCGAGTCGAAGGTGAAGACCGACGGCGCCGCCGGCGTCCTCCTCGCGCTCGGTGAGGACGAAGGAGATCTCGATGGCTCGCTCCGCGCGGTCGTCGTCGAAGAGGTCTACGCGAAGCTGAAGGCGTCCGGGTTCGTCGTCGGCGTCCGCGTCGACGGTCGCTTCGTCCCCGAGGCGCTCGCGAAGCAGGCGAAGGTCGCGGACATCGTCATGCTCCGGGCGTACGTCGGCCTCGATCCGAAGTCCGCCCCGGCGCCGCTCGCACCGCGCGCCTGGGTCGAGGGGACGATCGACGCCGCCATGCGCCTCGTGCCCGCGAAGAAGCTGGTCGTCTCGCTCGCCACGCGCGCCGGTGCCTGGCCGATCAAGGGTGTCGACCTCGCCGCGTTCGGCACCGCCAAGGAGTACCAGTGGGGCGAGATCATCGCCCGCGCACGCGTCGCGAACACCAAGCCGACGTGGGACGCGCAGAGCGGCAACCTCGTCGTCGCGCTCCCGGGGCCGAGCGGCATCGCCTCCAGCGCCCACGTCCGCGCGCATCCGGGCGACGACGGTCACGCCGGCATGGTCGCGTGGATCGT
>JBKJQC010000977.1:0-3793 GCA_046593995.1 Polyangiales bacterium | reverse complement strand
GTCTTGCTCTGACCGAGCATCGTCGCCGCGTTCAAGATCTGTCGCCACGGTCCCGCCAGGAGATCAGCTGCCTTGAGGAAGATGCGCGCGCGCTCTTCGAAGCGCATCTCGGCCCATGCCGGCGCGGCCTTCTGCGCGGCCTCGATCGCCGCGCGCGCGAGCTTCGCTCCGCCGTCGTGGAACGTGGCGAGGACGTGCGCGTGGCGATGGGGCGAGCGCACCTCCATCGTCGTCCCCTCGTGCGACGGCTTCCCCCCGATCACGTGCGGGATCTCGGGGCGCTCGCCGGCCATCGCGCGCAACGCCGCCTTCAGCTGCGCCTTTTCGGGAGAGCCGGGGGCATAGCCGAGGATGGGTTCGTTCGGCGGGACGGGGAGGGGCGTGGGCAGGTCCAGCATGCGGCTCCGATGATCGCGCTTCGACGCCGCCCTCGCAAATGTGTCGCGGGCGCTGAAGCCCTCGGGCGCCTCGCGGTCAGGCCAATTCGGCGCGTAGGAGCGTGTCGATCACCCACGGGCGCGCCTCGACGCCCGAGATCGAGGCGAGAGCGATCGCGATGTGCTCCTTCGACGCGTGGGGCGGGATGCGGACCATCGCCCAGCTCGCGTTCGGGCCGCGGGACCAGTCGCGTCCGCGCTCGATCTCGAGGTCGAAGCGACCTTCGTAGACGGCCACGGTGACGCGTGGGTCGAGGATCTTGAGGCAGCGCATCGCGAACTTGATGCGATCGAAGCGGTCGGCCTCGTTGTCGCGCGCGATGCGGCGTCGTGCTTCGACGACGTAGACGCTCTGGTCCTTGTCTTCGCGGGGGCGGGAGCGCGTCACCCCCGGGAGCATGCATCGTCCCCGGCGGCGTTGCGAGCGCGGCCGTGCTCCTTCGGGGGCGGGAAGGGGAGGGGCAGGGAAGGTGACCACGCCGGGCGCGATCTGGCAGACTCGCCGCCGATGCGTAGGGTCCTGTCGTTCGTCGTGCTGATCGCCGCCTGCGGTGGTGGTTCCTCTGCGGCGCCGCCCCCCAAGCCTGCGACCGCTTCGAGCGTCACCGGGCCGGCGTGCCCCAACGCCTGCATGGCGAGCGACGCGCAGTGCCACGACAAGTGCCTCGAAGAGGAGCCGACCCCGCCGAAAGACGACGAGGACAGCTGCGGCGGCAAGTGCACGAAGGCGCTCGAGCGCTGCATCGGGAGCTGTCGCTGAGTGTCAGGCGCTGTCGCGTAGGATCGCGAGGAGCTCCTCCGGGGCCTCGGCGTGGACCCAGTGGCCGGCCTTCGCGACGACGTGGAGCTCGACGTTCGACGACCCGGGGAGCGCGCCGAGCCGCTGCACGTCCTCCTCCCGCCACACGTTCGAGCGAGCGCCGTTGATCACGACGATGCGACAGTCAGCCGGCGGGTGCTCGAGCACGGACCAGAGGTCGCGCGTGAAGTAGTCCTCGAGGAGCGCGCGGATCGCGCTCATGTCGAGGCCGAAGCGGAACATGTCGCCGTCGCGCTCGACGTTCATCGCGAGCCACTGCGCGATGGGGAGCTCGTGGCCTTCGGCGAGCACTGCATCGACGAAGGCGTGTCGCGAGGCGAATGTCTCGGGCAGGCTCTCGAGCATCTCGACGACGCGGACGGTGCTCTCCGACCCGCGTCGATCCGTCCGCACACCGGGGCTCGAGTCGACGAGCCAGAGCCGCTCGAGCCCGACCCGCGCGCCGTGCTCGCCCGCGTACGCGAGGGCGACCTTGCCACCGAAGCTGTGGGCCAGGAGCCCGCGAACCGGCCCGGGCACGTGCGGCTCGAGCGCCACGAGATCCTGCGCGGCCGCGGCGACCGTGTGCGGTGCGGAAAGACCGCGCGATCCGCCGTGCATGCGCAGGTCGACGAGCACGGCGCCCCACTCTGGCCTCGCCTGCACGAATCGACGCGCGATCGTCCGCCAGTTCGCGCCGCTCCCGAGGATGCCGTGGAGCACGTACACCCAAGCGCGCGGCGTCGCGCCGTCGCCCGCGGTCACCAGGGCATGGGCCAGCCGGTGCGTCACATCGATCGACATGTCGTGCGCCATCCCATTCGGTGCCGTCCCACTGCTCTCTTGATTCTAGGCGAGCGCCGACTTCGGGTGGATGTCGATCGTCGGATACGTCGCGGCGAGCAGCTTGATCGCGCCGGGGGGCGCGACGGTGTCATGCAGCCCACGTGAGGTTCCGAGCCGACACGCCGCGTTCTCGCCGCCCGCGGCGTCGCGGATCGGCAGCTCGACGAGCCGCGGGACCGTGCCGTCGGCGCGTCGGTAGACTTCTTCGACGAGGCGACCGCCTGGGCCATACAACTCCTCGTGCTTCACGCGCACGTCGTCGAGCACCCGATACCCACACTTGCGGCGGCCGCGCGGCTCCCGCTTCCACGTGTGCCACAAGATCGCGGCGGTGCCGTGTACGTCGTACGCGTCGGCGACGACCTGCGCGCGCACTGCGGCGAGCGCGTCGTCGACGGAAGGAAAGAGCCACTCTCGCGGCGCCATGCTCCGGTCGGATCGAATGAAGTCGAACAGGCCGCGTGACGCCCGAGACACGACCCATGCGTACGGCCGCCCTTCGCCGACGACGTCGCCGATCTCTTTCCCCGACGCATACGACAGGTCCGTCGCGTCGAGCACGATGCCTTCGCTGTCCGGGTGCGCGGCGAGCAGGGTAACGCACGCGTTCTTCATCCGCGCCGCGTTCGCCGCGTCGTACTCGCCGACGAAGCGCACGACGAGGATCGGCACGCCGTCTCGGTCGACCGAGCGGCCGCTGGTCTCGAGCGGCGGTCTCGGTGTCTGCTCGGGCGTGCCCGCGCTGTCAGCGGGCGGCTCCGGGTAGATGTCGACCCAGGGGTGCGACGCCGCGAGCTGCTCGATCGCGCCCGGCGGCGCCTCGACCTGATGAAGCTGCAGCTCGTGCAGCTTCCCGAGCAGTGGGGAGGTGAACAGCTCCGCGTCGAGACGCAGGCAGTTCAGATACAGCTTTTGCAGCGGCGGATGGCGCTCGAGCAGTCGAAGGATGTCCGCGGTCGTGGCGTCGGTCTTGTCGAGAGAGACCTCGCGGAGGGTGGGAATCGCCGCGACGCGCTCGACCCAATCCTGACCGAGAGGGCGCTTCGTGACGAGGGGGTTGAGCTCGACCTTTTCGATGGTGCCGCGCCGTGACACCAACTGCCCGCCGACCCGCCGCGCTTCGTTCTCGTTGCCGAGCGCATCGCGCACCGGATTCTCGACGCGCTCAATCACCGTGCCATCCGCCCGCTTCCGGATCACCTCGACGACCGTCCCGTGGAGGTCGAAGAGCGTGGACACGGACACCTGCTCGCCGTGTTCATCGACGACGACGTGATGTCGCCGTCCGCGCGGTTCGCGTCGCGCCGTCTCCACGACGGTGGTTCCGTCGGCGGCATGGATCTCGTAGCAGTCGGCGACGACCCGACCGCGCACCGCCGCGACTGCTTCGGAGAGCGAGGGAAAGATCCACTCCTCGGGGAACAAGCCCCGGTCGCTCTCGATGAAGTCGAAAAGGCGCCGCGAGGACCCTGCCCACGCGCGCGGTCGCCCCTTTCGTACGACGTCGTCGAGCCCTTTGCCCGACGTGTACGAGAGCGCCGTCGCGTCGAGCACCATGCCGTGGGCCTCGGGATGCGCGTCGAGCAACGCATCGGTGTCTTCCCTCATCTTCGCCGCGTCGGCCTCGTCGAGGTACTCGCCGACGAAACGGAAGACGAGGATCGAGATGGCGTCCTCGTCGACGGTGTAGCCGGTCGTCACGATCGGCCCA
>JBKJQC010000973.1:0-8062 GCA_046593995.1 Polyangiales bacterium | reverse complement strand
CGCCCCACGAGCTCCATGTTCTTCGCGGGCATGTGGCTCGCGATGCACGCGCCGCCCGCGCCCTGCGGATCGTGGTGCGCGTGTTTCGCGTGGGCTTCCGGCGTCGCGTAGCGATCGTGGCACTTCGTGCAGATCGCGTTTCCCTTCGGGCCGACCAGCGCTCCGAGCTTGGCCGATCCGTTCGGCTCGTGCGGATCGTGACAGCTGCTGCACGCCATCTTCGAGGCGCAGCCGCCGAGCAAGAAGTCGCGCGCCTCGCCGGAGTTGATGTGGCTGCCGCCCGCCGACTTCGTGCGGAGCCCGTTCTCCCACGTCGGGAAGTACCCGCTGAAGAGCACCTGGTGACAGCGCGCGCAGACGCGATTCTCGGCCTGCGCGTGCGCGTCGGTCCCCTTCGGAGCGGTCACCGAGAGCCAGGGCGCCTTCGGCGTGAAGGACGGCTTCACGCGGGGATCGTCGACGTGCTGCTTCGCGCCGCCGTGGCACGCTTCGCAGCCGATGCCGACCTCGAGGAGGTTCCGTTCGTCGAAGCGGTTGCGGATCGACGTCGTGGCGCGCTCGACCGCCGTCCCGCGATCCTTCGCGCGCGCGACCTGCACGGCGTCGTTCGCGTCGAGGCGCCGGATCTCGTCGTGGAGGGCGTCGCGGAAGGCGTCCTCGTCGGTGACGGTGAACGTGGCGCGGCGATCGGGCGGCAGGAGCCGATCGACCATCACGCCCTGATACGGCTTGGCGCTCTCCGACAGCGCGCCGAGCATGACGTCGAGGTACGGCTCGGTGTTGTGACAGAAGATGCAGCGCGAGCGCCAGGCACCGGCCGCACGGAGCCCCGGCCGCTCCTTCTCCATCACCGAGTAGCCCTTGTAGCGGAACGTCTTGCTCGCGATCTGGAACGAGACCGGGAGGATCTTCTCCTCGGCGCTCTCCTTCGGGATCTGATCGTACGACCCGACCTCGACGCCGGCGAAGTCCTCGCGATGTCGGCCGCCGATCACCTTGGTCACCCGGAAGAGCTGCACGCCCGGCTTCTCCGCGGACTCTCCCCCGTGCGAGAGCGCCATGAAGCGGTGACCGTCCTTCGTCTCGAGGGTCAACCTGTCCTGCTTGAAGTGGAAGATCGTTCCGTCGAACGGCGCGTGCACCTTCGCCTTCGAGATCTCGCGCGTCATGCCGTGCATCGGCGTGCTCATCCACCGGTCGTAGAGCTCCGCGTGACAGGTCGCGCACGCAGCGCTCCCCGCGTAGTCCGCGCGCGTGACGTTGCTCGTCACCTCGGCGGACGGAGCGGGCGCAGGCGGCGCCTTTGCGCGCGAGCATGCGAGCACGACGAGCGCTGCGAACAGAGGGACGACGAGCGCTCGCTTCACGCGACCAGCCCGCGGACGCCGAGCCGTCGCTGGCGCGCGAGCCACAGCCACGCCGGCCCGCGCAGGCCGTTCCGTCGCACCGCGTCCGTGACCTTGCGACCGAAGCGGATCCCGAGCTCCGGCACGACCCAGCCGGGGCGACGCGGCGCCTCGCGCGCGAGCAGCTCGAGGAGCGCGGTGCGGTGCGGTGCGCGGTGGATCGTCCGCTCCTCGCGGTCCTCCATGAAGACGATGAACACGGCGACGTCGGGGTCGAGACGATCGACGAAGCGCAGCGTCTCGTGCGCCTCGTCCGGTGTCTCTCCCTCGGCGCCGAGCACGAAGGTGTGACAGTCGAGGATCTCGTGGCGGAGGAACGCCTCGCGCGTCTCGAGCACGTCCTCGAGCGAGAAGGGCTTCTTCAGCCGACGCAGCATGTCGGCGGAGCCGCTGTCGGTCCCGATCTCTGCGCCGACGCAGCCGGCGCGCGCCATGGCCGCGACGAGGTCGTCGTCGAGCGCGACCGGCGATGCATAACAAACCCATGGAAGTGGCGCCCCACGCGCGGAGAGCTCGTCGCACAGCGCGCGGGCGTGGGCGGGTGGGACGTTGAACACGCTGTCGACGAAGAAGGCGTGCGACACGCCCGGAGTCTTCGAGAGCGCGAGCAGCTCGTCCGCGATCGCGGCCGGATCGCGCGTCCGCACCTTGCGCCCCTCGAGGTCCGGGTAGTCGCAGTACGTGCAGTGGAACGCGCAGCCGCGCTTCGCCTGCAAATTCGCGGTGCCGTCGAAGGCGTAGTAGCGCGCATCGACGAGATCGCGCGCGGGGAGCGGCAGCAGATCGAGGTCGCTCCGGATCTTCGACGTGCGGAGTCGCACGACGCCTTCGGAGCGGGTGACCGCGCCGCCGTGGACGATCCGCGCCGGGATCTCGCCGCGGGCGAGCGCGTCGACGAGCGCACGGAACGCACGCTCCCCTTCGCCGACCACGCCGTGATCGGCCTCGAAGCGCGCGAGCAGCGTCGTCGGCTGGAGCGAGAACCCCGAGCCGCCGAGGACGAGCGGCGCGCGGGTGCACGCGCGGATCGTCTGCGCGAGCGCGCCGTACTCGGTGAGCAGGCGCTCCATACCGTCGTAGGCGTTGGTGTGCAGGTTGCGGAGCCCGAGGCCGACGACCTCGGGCGTGAACCCCTCGATGGCGCGCCGGAGCGCCCCGTGCGGATCCGCCTCGAAGCACAGATCCACGACGAGCACCTCGTGCGCTCCGCCCTCGCGGAGCGTCGCCGCCACCGCGAGGATCCCGATGGGAACCACCGGCGAGGGCAAGAGCTCGCGGTTCGCGGAGACGAGGAGGATCCGCACGCTCCGGATCTAGCACACGGCCCCAGCGGAGAGGCGCGGACATTCAACGTCCGGGGGAGCGCGCACGGGCTGTCTTTCCCGCACGGCGCGCGGTACCTCTGGGTGATGGCCGCGAGGAAGGCGAAGGCGCCGGTCGCTTCGTTCCACGCGCCCGTACGCGCGTGGTTCGAAGGCACGTTCGACGCGCCGACCCGCGCCCAAGCGCTCGCGTGGCCGGCGATCGCATCCGGGGCCTCGACCCTCGTCCTCGCGCCGACGGGCTCCGGCAAGACGCTCGCCGCGTTCCTCTCCGCGATCGACGCGCTCAGCTTCACGCCCGTCCCCGAGAAGCACGCGCGCTTGCGGGTGCTCTACGTCTCCCCGCTCAAGGCGCTCGGTGTCGACGTCGAGCGGAACCTGCGCGCCCCGCTCGCGGGCATCGCTGCCGTCGCGCGAAAACTGGACGCTCCAGGAGAGAGCTTTCACCCGATCGAGGTCGAGGTCCGGAGCGGTGACACCCCGCAGGCGGTGCGCGCACGCATCGCGCGCACGCCGCCGGACATCCTCATCACCACGCCCGAGTCGCTCTACCTGCTGCTGACCTCGCAAGCGAGGACCATCCTCGCGAGCGTCGACGTGGTGATCATCGACGAGATCCACGCGATGGTGCCGACCAAGCGGGGCGCGCACCTCGCGCTCTCCATGGAGCGCCTCGAAGATCTCCGCCGCGAGGCGCGGGGCGCGAAGGTCCCTCCGATCCAGCGCATCGGCCTCTCGGCGACGCAGCGTCCACTCGACGAGGTCGCACGCTTCCTCGGCGGACGCGAAGGCGACGCGTGGCGACCGGTGTCGATCATCGACGCCTCCGAGAAGAAGCACTGGGACATCCGCGTCGAGGTCCCGGTCGAGGACATGGCGAACCTGCGGGAGACGGAGGAGGACCGCATCCCGAGCGGCGCTGCGGCGGCCGGGATCTCGCCGCGCTCGATCTGGCCCGCGATCCACCCCCGCCTGGTCGAGCTGATCCGCAGTCACCGATCGACCATCCTCTTCGTGAACAGTCGTCGCCTCGCCGAGCGACTGTCGCAGTCGATCAACGAGCTCGCCGAGGAGGAGATCGCGCTCGCCCACCACGGGTCCGTCGCGCGTGAGCAGCGGCAGGTGATCGAGGAGCGCCTCAAGCGCGGCACGCTCCCGGCCATCGTCGCGACGTCGTCCCTCGAGCTCGGCATCGACATGGGCGCCGTCGACCTCGTCGTGCAGATCGAAGCGCCCCCCTCGATCGCCGCCGCCGTCCAGCGCATCGGACGCGCGGGGCACCAGGTCGGAGCCACGTCGGCGGGCGTGGTCTTCCCGAAGCACCGCGGCGATCTCCTCCCCTGCGCGGCCGTGATCGAGCGCGTCCAGTCGGGCGTCGTCGAGGAGACGCGCATCCCGAGGAACCCGCTCGACGTGCTCGCCCAGCAGATCGTCGCGATCGCCGCGTCGCCGCCGCTGCGCACATCGCTGAACCCGAAGAAGAAGGGCCTCCGCGCCGACTCCGGGGAACCGGCGGTCATCGTCGTCGACGACCTGTACGCGCTCGCGACGCGCGCCGCGCCGTTCGCCGAGCTCCCACGCAACGCGTTCGACGCGGTGCTCGACATGCTCTCCGGGCGCTACCCCTCCGACGAGTTCGGCGAGCTGAGACCGCGCATCACGTGGGACCGCGTCGGCGGCACGCTGCGCGCGCGACCGGGCGCGGGCCGCATCGCGATCATCAACGGCGGCACCATCACCGATCGCGGTCTCTACGGCGTTTTTCTGCAGGGAAACGAGAAAGAGAAGCGCAGCCGCCGCGTGGGCGAGCTCGACGAGGAGATGGTCTTCGAGTCACGCGTCGGCGAGGTGTTCGTCCTCGGCGCGTCGTCGTGGCGCATCCAGGAGATCACCCACGACCGTGTGCTCGTCTCCCCTGCCCCCGGCGAGCCGGGAAAGATGCCCTTCTGGCACGGCGATCGACCCGGTCGTCCGAGCGAGCTCGGTCGCGCGATCGGCGCCCTCGCGCGTGAGCTCTCGGCGATGCCGAAGGGAAAGGCCGTCGCGAAGCTCCGCGAGGCGCACGGCTTCGACGACCGCGCGGCGAAGAACCTCGTCGCCTACCTCGCCGACGAGCGCGAGGCGACGAACGCGCTCCCGACCGACGAGACCATCGTCCTCGAGCGCTTCACCGACGAGCTCGGCGATCACCGCGTCTGCATCCTCTCGCCGCTCGGCGCGCGCATCCATGCCCCGTGGGCGACTGCCGTCGTCGCGCGCCTGAAGGAAGAGACGGGGCAGGAGATCGACTCGCTCTGGTCCGACGACGGCATGGCCTTTCGCATCCCCGAGGCGGATCGCCCGCCCGACGCAGCGCTGTTCTTTCCGAGCGCCTCCGAGATCGAGCAGCTGGTCGTCGAGTCCGCCGGCGGCACCTCGCTCTTCGCGGCCCGCTTCCGCGAGTGCGCGTCGCGCGCGTTGCTCCTCCCACGGCGCTCGCCCCAGAAGCGTGCGCCCCTGTGGATGCAGCGAAAGCGCGCGGCCGACCTGCTCGCCGTCGCGCTGAAGTTCCGCAACTTCCCGATGATCCTCGAGACGTACCGCGAGCTCCTCTCCGACGTCTTCGATCTGCCCGGCCTGGTCGACACCATGCGCTCGATCGAGCAGCGCAAGCTCCGCGTGGTGACCGCGGACGTGCGCAAGCCGTCGCCGATGGCCGCGTCGCTCCTCTTCAGCTGGGTCGCGTCGTTCCTCTATGACGGCGACGCGCCGCTCGCCGAACGAAAGGCGCACGCCCTCGCGATCGACACGACGCAGCTGCGCGAGCTCCTCGGAGAGGCCGAGCTCCGTGAGCTCCTCGATCCGGACGCGATCGACGAGGTCGAGCGGTCGCTGCAGCGGCTGCCCTCCCTCGACGGAACGCACCTCCGCGCGGCGCGCAGTGCGGACGCGGTGCACGACCTCCTGCTCGCGATCGGAGATCTGACGCTCGACGAGCTCCGTGCGCGCGCGCCACTCGCGGCGACCGATGCGGCGGAGATCCTGGCGTGGCTCGAGCTGCTCGAGCGCGAGCGGCGCATCTTCTCGTTCAAGGTCGGGAAGTCGAAGCGCTGGGCTGCCGCCGAGGACGCAGCCCGCTATCGCGACGCGCTCGGCGTGGTCCCTCCGATGGGATTGCCGTTCGCGTTCCTCGAGCCGGTGGCCGAGCCGCTCCTCGATCTCGTGTCGCGCTACTCGCGCACCCACGGGCCCTTCGTGGTCGAGGCGCTCACCACGCGACTCGGGCTCGCGCGCGGACTCGTCACCCCCATCCTCGATCGCCTCACCCGCGAGGGGCGCGTCATCCAAGGGGAGTTCCTCCGCGGCGGCACCACGCGCGAGCTCTGCGACGCGAACGTGCTCCGCACGATCCGGCAGAAGTCGCTCGCGAAGCTGCGCAAGGAGGTCGAGCCCGTGCCGGCAGCGACGCTCGGGCGGTTCCTCCCCGACTGGCAGCGCGTGCGCACCACGACCACACAAGTGGAGCGGGCGTCGCCGGAGCTGTTGTTGGCCGCCATCGAGCAGCTGCAAGGCGCGCCCATCCCGGCTTCGGTGCTCGAGCGCGACGTGCTCCCGGCCCGCGTGCCGGGGTACCGCCCGACCGATCTCGACGCCCTCTGTGCGGCCGGCGAAGTGGTGTGGGCCGGGATCGACCCGATCGGCTCGCCGACGGCGGGCGATGGGCGCATCGCGCTCTACCTCACGGCGCACGAGCCGTTCCTCGCGCGCGCCAGCGTCCCTGTCGAAGGAGAGCTCGCCGACAAAGTCCGCGCGCACCTCTCGTCACGCGGCGCGGTCTTCTTCGCCGAGATCGCGCGCGTGGTCTCTGGCTTCCCGAACGAGGTGCTCGAGACGTTGTGGAGCCTCGTGTGGTCGGGAGAGGTCTCGAACGACACGCTCGCGCCGCTCCGGTCGCGCATGCGCGAGGAGGCTCCCGTACGGAAGGCGCCGCGCGGCCCGCGCACGCCCTCACGCCTCGGCGCGCCCCCCGGCAGCGAAGGGCGTTGGTCGCTCCGCAGCGCACGAATGCTGGAGCAACCGACCGACACCGAGAAGCGGACAGCGCTCGCGCGCACGCTCCTCGATCGTTACGGCGTCCTCGTGCGCGAGGCCGTGCACGCCGAAGGAATCTTCGGCGGCTACACCGTAGTCTACGACATCCTCAAGGCGATGGAGGAAGGGGGCCGCGTGCGGCGCGGCTACTTCGCCGAGGGGCTCGGCGCCGCACAGTTCGCACAGGCCGGCGCCGACGATCGCCTGCGCGCGCTCCGCGATCCCGCACGAGAACGCGGCGTCGAGCCGGTGACTTCGGTCCTCGCGGCGACCGATCCCGCCAACCCGTACGGCGCGGCGCTCTCCTGGCCGGAGGGCGGACGCGCGCAGCGTGCGGTCGGCGCGTACGTCGTCCTCCACGACGGCGTGCTCGTCGGCTGGATCTCCAAGAGCGATTCGACGATCGTGACATTCCTGCCACCGGAGGAGCCACAGCGCAGCGACGCCGCGCGCGCGCTCGCGGCGGCCCTCGCTGCGCGCGTGGCGTGGGCCTGGGGAGGCGGGTGGCGCAAGGCGTATCTGGTCGCAGAGGTGGACGGCGCGCCCGTCGAGCGCTCTCCGTTCGCGCCGTTCCTCGAGCAGGCAGGCTTCGTCCCCGGCGCCAGAGGATTCCTCAAGAAGCGACCCGATGCAGACCGCGCCGACCGCGCAGAGCGCGAGGGCCGAGACGGACGCGCGCGTGCCCGAGGGTGACACGATCCACCGGAGCGCGCGCACGCTCTCGCTCGCACTCGCAGGGAAGGTCATCACCCGCTTCGCCTCGAACCGCATCCTCTCGCGCGACCTCGTGGGCAAGACGATCGAGAAGGTCGAGGCCCGCGGGAAGCACCTCCTGATGCGTCTCTCCGATCGGCGCGCCATCGCCACCCACATGGGGATGACCGGCAGCTGGCACATCTACCGCCCGGGCGAGCGTTGGAAGCGCCCCGAGGGCATGGCACGCGTGGTGATCGAGGTCGAGGGGTACGTCGCCGTCTGCTTCTCGGCGCCGACGGTCAAGCTCGTCACCGCCATCGACGAGACCCCGGCCGTCGTCGCGCACCTGGGGCCCGACGTGCTGTCTCCAGAGTTCGACCGTGACGAGGCGGTCCGGCGCCTACGCGCCCTCGGCGAGGCGCCGCTCGGCGTCGCGATCATGGATCAGCGCGCGGTCGCCGGCGTGGGGAACATCTACAAGTCCGAGACGCTGTTCATCGCCGGTGCCGATCCGTTCGCGTCGGTGAGCGCGTACGACGAGGCGGCGCTTTCGAAGATCCTCGACCT
>JBKJQC010000613.1:0-7688 GCA_046593995.1 Polyangiales bacterium | reverse complement strand
ACGACGACGGTCGCGCGCTTCATCGGGATGACTACTCCGTCGCGTCGAGCGAGTCGGCGAGTGCTTCGACCAATGAGTCGATCTCCGACTTCTCCACGATGAACGGAGGGGCGAGCTGGATCGTGTCGCCGCCGTAGCGGACGTAGAAGCCCTTCTCCAGGCACTTCATCGCGACCTGGAACGGGCGCTTCGCAGGCTCCCCCGGGACGGCCGCGAGCGTCAGGCCAGCGGCGAGCCCGAAGTTGCGGATGTCGACGACGTGCTTCCGCCCCTTCAGGGAGTGCACGGCGCTCTCGAAGTAGGGAGCGAGCTCGCGTACGCGCGCGACCGCGTTCTCCTTCACGAGCAGATCGAGCGCCGCGTTGCCCGCGGCGCAGGCGATCGGGTGCGCCGAGTACGTGTACCCGTGCGGCAGCTCGACGAGGTACTCGGGGCCGCCGGCGGCCATGATCGTCTCGTAGATCTCGTGCTTCACCACCACCGCGCCGAGCGGCTGCACGCCGTTGGTGACCTGCTTGGCGAGGTTCATGATGTCGGGCGTGACGCCGAACGCCTCGGCCCCGGTGAACGCGCCCATGCGACCGAACCCGGTGATCACCTCGTCGAAGATCAAGAGGATGCCGTGCTGGGTGCACAGCTCGCGGAGGAGTTTCAGGTAGCCGATCGGCGGGACGATCACGCCCGCGGAGCCTGCCATCGGCTCGACGATCACCGCGGCGATGTTCGAAGCGTCGTGGAGCGCGACGAGACCCTCGAGCGCGTTGGCGAGCTCCGCTCCCTCCGTCGGCATGCCGCGCGTGAACGCGTTCTTCGCGAGCAGCGTGTGCGGCAGGTGGTCGGCCTCGAGCGTGGCGCCGAAGACCTTGCGGTTGCCCACGATGCCGCCGACGGAGATGCCGCCGAAGTTGACGCCGTGGTACCCCTTCTCGCGTCCGATGAGGCGCGTCTTGGTGCCGAGGCCCTTCGCGCGGAAGTAGGCGCGCGCGATCTTCAGCGACGTGTCGGCCGACTCGGAGCCAGATCCCGTGAAGAACACGTGGTCGAGGCCGTCGGGCGTGAGCGCTTTGATCTTGTTGGCGAGCTCGAACGATCCCGGGTGCCCGTATTGGAACGCGGGCGCGTAGTCGAGCGTGGCGACCTGCTTCTGCACCGCCTCGACGATCTCGCGGCGCGCGTGGCCGAGGCCGCAGCACCAGAGGCCCGAGAGCGCGTCGAAGATCTTCTTGCCGTGCTGGTCTCTGTAGTAGCTCCCCTCGGCCGCGACGATCATCCGCGGGTGTTGCTTGAACTCGCGGTTGCCGGTGAACGGCATCCAGTGAGCGTCGAGCCATTCGGAGTCGGTGCGGAAGCTGTTGGGTGCGGTCATGGCGACGGCCCCAACGTTAGCCTTTCCGCGGGAGCGACGGGAGCGGCGGGAGCGATCACGCGGCTTCGGCCATCACCACGCGGTTGCGACCGGCGGCCTTTGCGCGGTACAGCGCCTCGTCGGCGCGGCGGACCAGCGTCGTGAGATCCGCCGTGTCGGCCGGCTCGTTCGCCCCCGATGCGGCGACGCCGGCGCTCGACGTGATGCGGATCGTCGCGTCGCCGTGCGTGATCGAGCTCGCCTCGATCGTCTCGCGGATCCGTTCGACCACACCGCGCGCCGCCTCGCGATCCGCCGCGGGAAGCACGAGGCAGAACTCCTCGCCGCCATATCGCGCGAGCAGATCGGTCGTGCGCAGGCAGCTCGTGGCGAGCTGCACCAGGCGCACGAGCACGGCATCGCCCGCTTGGTGGCCGAAGGTGTCGTTGACCCTCTTGAAGTGATCGATGTCGAGGATCACCACGGCGATGGAGCTCCCTTCGCGGCGGGCACGCAGCACTTCGCGCTCACCGAGATCGAAGAGCGTGCGGCGGTTGTACGCACCCGTCAGCGGATCGGTCATCGCGAGGCGCTCCAGCTCGCGCTCCTGACGCTCGCGGTGGAGGAGCAGGAAGCCGAGGGAGCTGACGATCGTGACGACGTGCGCGGCGAGCGCGCTTCCCGCGGAGAGAGTCGTCGCACCGGCTCCGGATGCCGGCGGTGCGAACCAGGCGAACGACATCGGGCTCGCGAGCGCGAAGCTCGCGCGAACGAGCATGATCGCACCCCCGACCGAGAGCCCGAACGCGAGGAGCGTCTTGCCGCGCGGTCCACCTCGCGATGCCCCTTCGCGCGGCAATCTGTGCGCGATGACTGCGATAGCCAGCGCCGTCAGTCCGTAGAAGGAGCTCCCGACCACGACCCGCAGCCGCGGCTCTGCGGCGAGCGGTCCGAGGCTCGCCGCGCAGAGCACGGCCGCCGCGACGTGCACGAACGCGGGCAGTCGGCGCTCGTGCCACGCGAGGATCGCCGCGAGCTGCATCGTGTACCCGAGCGCTGCGAGCCCATTGCTCACCGCCACGATCGCGACTCCCGGCGCAGGGCCCGCCGCCGCCGCGAGGACGAAGAAGGTCGCCTGGAGGAGCAGCGACAGCGACCAAGCGGTCACCCCACGCCGCGCCGTGCGCGCGATCGCGACCCACAGCGACGCCGCGAGCACGACGTCCGTGAGCACCAGTGCGAACAGGAGTGTCGGGAGGTGGAGCATGCGCGGACCGTCGTCAGGCTAGCCTGCTTCGGCGGACCTCTAGACTCGGTGGAGCGTCGCGTACGCGCGGCCGTGAGGCACGATTGTCTCCGCCGCGACGCTCGACCTCGACTGCCTCGCGGCGACCTCGTGCGCGCCCTCGCGTGCACCCGACGGAAAATCGAATCCAGGCGAACGAGAGCGCGCGCATGCGTCGAGCCTATGACGGATGGACGCTCCGCGTCCCCGTCCGTCGCAGTGCGAGGAGCACCAACGGGCAGTGGACACGCGTCGAGGATCGCACGCTCGATGTCTGGCGTCGACGCGCGATCCGTCACCGTGAAGGGGTGCGGCGGGCGCGCAGGAGCCACACGCTCAGTCCGAGCCACGCCACGAGCGCGACGAGCGGGGGCACATACGCCATTGCGTCGAGTCTGCTCTGGGTGTCGAGCGTGACCACGCCGACCCACCACATCGAGACGACGCCGACAATGGTCGCCGTCAAAGGACCGAGGAACGTGCCCAATAGTTGTCGTCTGCCGACGCGGCCCCCGTGCGCGCCGCGGCGGCGCCGAAGCAGAAAGAGGATCAGCGGCTGGAGGACGAGCCCGAGCGCAGACACTGCGATCGTGAGGAGCGCGGCGGCTGCCCAGGCGAGGCCGTAGAGCTCGATGTCCGACACGCCGAGAGCATACCCGTCGTTCCAACTCCTCCGCCGCGATCCGCTCGTTCGTCGGTACCATGCGACCGAGATGCGATACCGAGAGCCGCACGCCGCCTCCACGCGCGCGCGCCCGAACGAGATCGTCCACTACTGGCCGATCGTAGGATGGAGCGGCGGCGCTGTTCTCCTCGCGGCGGTGGGCGGCGCGTGCGCGATGGCGGTGCTCGGGATCCGCGTGCTGCGTTCGAGCCAGCTCGACTGCACGCGCGGAGGCGCGCACGAGTGCGTGGTCGTGCGTCACTACGGCCCGTTCGCGACGCGCGAGGCCGTCCCTCTCGCGAGCGTCCGCGGGGTCGAGCTCCGTGCCCACTCGGGGAAGGGCGGGACGCGCTACTCCGTGGCGTTCCGACTCGACGACCGCACGGTCGATCTCACCGAGCCGATGATGCACGCGCGCGCGCAGCTCACCCACCAGGTGGTCGCCGACTTCGTGGAGGGGCGCGCGGCGAGCCCGACCACGATCCCTCTCGACGAGTCGAGCGCGATCGGCGCCGTCCCGATCGCGATCGGCCTCGGCGCGTTCGCCTTCGCGTTCAATCTGTTGCGCTCCGCGCGGCTCGAGTTCGATTTCGAGCGCGGGCGCATCGCGTACACGCGTCGGCGCTTTCCCTTGAAGCCGGTGCGTCGCACGTTCGATGCGCGCGAGACGCTCCGCGCGGCGGTCGCGGTGACCACCAACAGCAAGGGCCAAGCCGTCTACTCGCTCGGGTTGGTGCTGCGCGATCAGGACGATTTCCCGCTCGTCGCAAATGGCCTCGACCACGAGAAGCGCAGCAAGCTCACCGCGGCGCGGATCAACGAGCTCCTCCGCGAGCTGCACGAGCTATTTCCGCGCGGCGTCTGAGGCGTAGTCTACGACGCGCCATGAGCAACGAGCCGATCCCCAGCGCGCCCGGTCCCGAGCTCCTCTTCGGGCGTGGCGCGCGGGCCCATCTCGTCCGCCATCTCCTGGATCCGATCGCCAACTCCGGGCGCCTCTTCGCGCGCTACGGGAAGGTCGCGTCGATCGTGCGCGCACCGATCCGCATCGCGAACCCGGGCCCGGGTTGGGGCACGGGCCCGCTCGCGACGGCGCAGGGCGCAGGCGTGGTGGTGGTGAACGGGGCGGATCTCAATCGCGAGATCCTGACCAACCACGAGCGCTTCCACATGGTCGGGCTCCCCGGTCAGATGCTCCCCGTCGGCAGCCATCTCGGACCGCGCACCCAGCCCCTGGTGCGGACGATGAGCGGGCTGTTCGCGGTGAACGGCGACGAGCATCGGCGCCATCGTCGGCTCCTCATGCCCGCGTTCCACAAGTCGCGCATCGAGGGCTACCACGGCGACATGGTCCGCATCACCGAGGAGACGCTCTCGCGCTTCCGGATCGGTGAGGTGCGCGACGTCCACGCCGACGCGACCGAGCTCACCTTGCGGATCGCCACCAAGACCCTCTTCGGCGAGGACGAAGGCGCGCGCGGCATCGCCATCGCCCGGATGATGCAGGAGTGGCTCCTGACGATGTTCTCCCCGGCGATGATGCTGCGCTTCGATCTCCCCGGGTTTCCCTATCGACGCTTCCTCGATCTCACGCATGCGATCGACAAGGAGACGTCGACGATCGTGCGGAACAAGCGCGCCCAGGCGAACAGCGTCGCGGCGACGGACATGCTCTCGACGCTCCTCGCCGCGCGTGACGAGGACGGGAGCGCCCTCGACGAGGACGAGCTCATCGGGCACGCCGGCGTGATCTTCGCGGCGGGGCACGAGACGAGCACCAATGCGCTGGCGTGGACGCTGTTCCTGCTGTCTCAGCACCCGAACGTGTTGCGCGACCTCGAAGACGAGCTCGACGGCGTGCTCCGCGGCGCCCCCCCGTCGACGGAGCAGCTTTCGCGACTCCCGCTCCTCGACGCCGTCCTGAAGGAGAGCATGCGCGTTCTTCCTCCCGTGCCGCTGCACCCGAGGATCGTCGCGGAGGACTGCGCGCTCGGGGGGCACACGCTCCCAGCCGGAAGCGAGCTCTTCATGAGCATCTTCCACATGCACCGCGATCCCGTCGTCTTCTCCCAGCCCGACGACTTCCTCCCGCGTCGCTGGGAGACGGCCAAGCCCACCGTGTACGAATACAATCCATTCAGCGCAGGCCCGCGCATGTGCATCGGCGCTGCCTTTGCGATCATGGAGATCAAGATCGTCCTCGCCACGATGCTCCAGCGCTACCGCCTCGAGCTCCCCGATGGCGCACGCGTGGATCCGCGCGTGGCGATCACGATGGCACCGGTCTCCGGGCTGCCGATGCGCATCCGGCGGCGGAGCGATGCGATCGCGAAGCCTGGGCGCGTGCGCGGGAAGGTGCGGGAGCTGGTTCGGTTGGGGTAGCGGTTCGGCGGCGAGTAGACTGATCGAGTGGGACGCTCGTCGACGCATGCAGGAGTGCTCGTCGTCGCGTTGGTCGTCGGCTGCGGCGCGCGCACGAGCCTCGCGATCGACGAGGCCACGAGCGGCGGGGTGCCGACGCCCACTGCGCTCTTCGACGAGAACGATCGCGGGTGCCCTGCCCCCCAGCCGATCGAGAGCGCGCCGAGCATCATGTCGAGCGCGCAGTTCGGCGAGGCCATCGCCGTCGTCGAGCTCTTCTAGCAGGACGAGTGCACGGGAGCGGGTGGACAGTACATCCTCGCGCGCGAGGTCGACGGGTTTCGCTCGTTCTGGATCGGCGCCCACGCGTGTCGGCTCCTCCGCGATCCGCTCCCTCCGAGCCCAGGCTTCGGTGTCGTCCGCTACAACCAGACGGCCGGGATCTTCGAGATCGACGGAGGAGTCTGCATCGGTTTCCCCGATCGTGCGCCCGGCGCCAGCACCGACGTGACCACCCGTGCGATCGCCGTCTTCGCGACACTCGCCGACGCGCGCGCCTACGCCGCGGCCCTTCCACCCTGACGCATCCTTTCGGGATTCGCGATTCTCGCATGGAGACGTATGCTCGCGCGCATGCGCGCGGTCCTCCCGATATGTGGCGCGCTATGGATCGGCTGTGGCGCGAACGTCGAGCCTGCCGCCGCGGTGGACGCTTCACGGCCAGATACGGTTGCGTCGGAGACGGCGAGCGACGCCACCGCGAGCCAGGACGGCTCGGTCGACGCTCACGATGCGTTCGATGCTTTCGGTGCCTTCGATGGCCGCGATCCCCGCTGGCCGATCACGAGAGAGCAGGCCGACTGTCTTGGGTTCTCCGCCACGCAGACGTGCGTCTCATGCCACCTTCGTGACGGCGTCATCTATCTCCGTCCGCCGGGAGCGCCGCCGCCGCCGCACGATCACCCGGTCGGTGAGGAGCGCGCAGAGTGCGGGATCACCCCGCCGTAGCTCGGGATCAGCGTCGGACGGCTGCGCGCACGGCCGTGCGCGCGCGCTAGGATCGCGCCCTCATGCGCGTCGGCATCGTCGGGACGAGTTGGGGTCGCATGCACGTCGGCGGGTTCCGCGCCGCCGGTGCGGACGTGGTCGCGATCGCCGGCCGCGATCTCGAGAAGACGCGCCGCATCGCCGCCGAGGAGCACATCTCGCACGCGACGGTGGACGTCGCCGACCTCGTCGCGCGCGTCGACGCCGTCGTGATCGCGAGCCCCGACGCGCTCCACCGCGCACACGTCGCGCTCGCCCTCGCCGCGCGACGCCCCGTGCTCTGCGAGAAGCCGCTCGCCACCTCCGTCGACGACGCGCGCGCGATGATGGCGCTCGCCGCACGGGCCGGCGTGCCATGCGCGGTCAATTTCCCGTATCGGATGCTGCCGCCGTTCGCGGCGATGGTCGACGCCGCGCGCGCACGCTCCGTCACGCACGTCGTCGCGACGGTGCGCAACGGCTTCCTCGCGGGCGTCGATGCGGGGTTCGACGCGGAGAAGGCATCGGGGGATCTCGGCGGTGCGTCGCACGTCATCGACGCGGCCCTTCGCCTCGCCCATGCCGCTCCACTCTGGGTGCACGCGACGCTCACGCGCGCGTCGCTCGTGCTGCAGCTCGGCCTCGACTCCGGTGCCACGATTGCGATCGCGCACGTCGCCGCGCCGGAGCCCGGGATCCACGGCGGATGGTCGGTCTCCGGCGGCGACTGGGAGGCCGGGCTCTCCGCCGCCTACGTACCCTCGCGCGGCGGATGGTGCGTCTCACCCGCACGCGCGTGGTCGTCCGGCGCATGGCGTGATCTCGCGCCAGGTGTCGAGCCGCGCGAGGGCGCACGCGAGCCCTGGGCGGAAGCGCACGTCGCAACGGCGCGGGCGTTCCTCCGTGCGATGGATGGCGCAGTCGACATGGGCAACCTCGCATCGTTCGCGGACGGTCTGCGCGTGCAACGAGTCCTCGCGGCCGCGGTGCAGTCGCACCACGAGAAA
>JBKJQC010000750.1:0-4026 GCA_046593995.1 Polyangiales bacterium | reverse complement strand
CGGCCGCCATGCGCTTCGATGATCGAGCGCACGATCGAG
This sequence comes from Polyangiales bacterium, assembly GCA_046593995.1. Classification (GTDB taxonomy): domain Bacteria; phylum Myxococcota_A; class Polyangia; order Polyangiales; family JADJMO01; genus JALHOE01. The sequence continues at coordinate 3,987 of JBKJQC010000750.1, read as the reverse complement.
AGACCGAGGCCGGTGCCGCGCCCCTCGACCTTGGTGGTGAAGAAGGGGTCGAAGATGCGGACGAGGTGCTCGGGGGAGATGCCGTTGCCGTTGTCGCCGATCGCGACGCGCGCGCCGCCGTCCTCCGCGGCGGTGATTTCGATCTCGATGACGCCGTCCTCGCGTCGGCCCGCGTCCTGGATGGCGTGGCACGCGTTGGTGACGAGGTTCACGAAGACCTGCGTGAGCTGCCCGCGGCGCGCCCAGATGTGCGGCGTCTGCGAGTCGTAGCGGGTGAGCACCTGGATGCCGTGCTCGGCGACCACGTGCTCGCAGAAGACCACCGCGCGCTCGACGACCTCGTGCAGCGCGACGATGCCCGGGGTCTCTTCGTTGGGGCGCGCGTACGTCGTGAGCTCGCGCGAGAAGCGGAGGATGCGATCGGCCGACTCGCCGATGCGCCGCAGCCGCTCGACGTCCGCCTCTTCGTGGCCGGCGCGCTCGAGCTTCTTCGTGAGGAACGCCGAGTAGGTGACGATGGCGGTGAGCGGGTTGTTCAGCTCGTGGACGACCTTGGCTGCGATCTGGCCGATGCTCGCGAGCTTCTCGCTCTGGATGATCCGCGTCTGCAGCGCGCGGAGCTGGCCGCCGTCGATCCGCGTCTGGTCGAGGCGACGCGCGGCGCGTACCCCCGACGCCAACAAGAGCACGGCGCGCTCGGCGAGATCGGCGAGCGATCGCGCGCGGAACGGATCGCGCGGGGTCTCGCCGTTCGCGAGAGGAGCAGTCGCGTCGCCGAGGTGCAGGCTCGAGCCGACGAACGGCGCGGGCAGCGGGACGATCCACTCGTCGCTCAGCTGCGGGAACATGCGACGCGGCGGACCGCCGTCGTCCTGCGAGGTGTGGACCTCGGTGTCGCGCGCGTCGTGCGAGAGCGCGAGGATCACCCGCGCCGGGTGGCCGTCCTCCTCGCGGAGCACGACACCGATCGCGCACGGCTCGACGACGTCCCGCACGACCTCGCACACGGCGCGCACGACGGCCTCGACGCCCTCGTCGATCGGCAGCGTGCCCGCGAGCCGCAACAGGTCTTCCTGTCCGACCGCGGCGACCGTCGGCGGCTGCGTCGAGCGGCGGATCATGCGCGCGGGCGCCACGTCGGATGCGATGGGCCAAGGGTGCTGCGTTCGCGAGACGTCGCTCGTCGGCGCGTCGGTGATCGCGCGCGCGCCCGACTCGTCGTGCACCTCGTATCCCGGCGGCGTCTTGCGCGAGATGCTCACTGGGTCCTCGCCTTCGAGGAGCCCGGCACCGCGGAGCTCGGAGGCCCCATGCTGGACGTGGGAGAGCTCGACGTGGGAGAGCTCGACGTGGGAGAGCTCGACGACGGTCCGCTCTCGTCACGCGAGGAGCGGTCGAGATCGAGGATGCGCGCGGTGCCGACGTACGACTTCGTCTCGTAGCGCGTGATCTTCCCGATCTTGCGGACGATCTCCGCCATCCGCTCGGCCTCCGACACGATGATGTCGGCCGCGTGGTGCTGCGGGGTGCCGGCCTCGAGGCGTCGTCGCAGGAGCTCGGCGTAGCCCATCACGCTGGTGAGCGGCTGATTGAGCTCGTGGGCTGCGGCGCCGGCGAGCTCGGCGACGATGGTCTGCTTCTCCTGCACGCGGAGCTGCTCTTGCGCGTGCTCGAGCCTCTGCTCCATCCGCAGCCGATCGCGCAGATCCGTGAAGATGCCGACCGTGCCGATGAAGCGATCGCCGCGCGTGAGCAGCGCGGCCGAGAGGCTGATGGGGATGACCTCGCCGGCGGCCGAGAGGAAGTCGCAGCGATAGCTCTCGAGCTTCCCCTTGCCGCCGCACGCGTCGCTCCGGATGAGCGACATGATCTTGCGCGCGATCCCCGGCGGGTAGAGTCGCTCGACCGACGTCCCGAGGACCTCGCCGGCCATCAGCCCGTAGATCCGCTCGGCCGCGCGGTTGAAGAGGATGATGCGCCCCTTCGTGTCGGAGCTGACGATGGCATCCGGCGAGCTGTGGATCAGCTGCTCGAGGAACTCCTTCGTCTGCGCGAGCTCGTGCACGCCCTGTCGCTCCGCGGTGACGTCGCGCAGCGTGAGCAACACCGCGCCCTCCTCGTGGAGGACGGAGCTGTAGGTGAGCGAGAAGATGCGGATCTCCCCGTCCTTGCGGCGGATGCGGAGATCGACCGCGCGCGGGTACTCCTTGCGGCCGAGGCCGTCGCGGATCTGCGACGCCTTCTCGAGATCCTCGGGCGCGACGATCTCGGCGAGCTTGAGCGACTTGACGTCCTCCTCGCTGTAGCCGGTGAGCTGCTTCGCGCGCGGGTTCGCGAAGAGCAGGTACCCCTCGTCGTCCATGACGACGACGCCGTCGTCGATCGACTCGAAGAAGTCCGCGTAGCGCTGCATCGAGCGCATGCGCCGCTCGGCTTCGTAGCGGGCGTAGGTGATCTGCTGCGTCTGATCGCGGAGCGACTGCAGGATGCGCGCGTTGCGCAGGCTCACGGCCGTCGCGTTCGCGAGCGTCTTGCAGAGCGAGAGCGCGTGATCGTCGAAGGTCGTCGGGTTGCGCGCCCGGAGGAACAGCACGCCCATCGGGCGGCTCTCGAAGAGCAGCGGGACGATCGCGAGCGATGCGAACGGGATCGACGAGTTGCGCTCCGGTCCGCGCACCGCCGCGAGCAATGGGTGCGTCGCGGCGTTGGTGATGACGAGCGGCTGCTTCTCCTGCAGCACGTGCTTGATCTCGGGGTAGTTGTCGAGATCGATGGGCAGATCGCGGAGCTCGCGATCGTCCGACGTGACGACCACGAACGCGCGCTCGTCTCCTTCGCGCACGAGCACGATGCTCGCGCGATCGACCTGCACGACCTCCGCGATGCGCTCGACGACGGTGTGGAGGATGTCGCGCAGCTCGAGAGAGGAGGCGAGCGCCTGGGTCAGCTCGACGAGCAGCTCGGCGTCCGACGTCCGGCGCGCGAGCTCGTCGACGTTGCCCTTGCGCTGGACCCACTGGCGCACCCGCGCGACCAGCTCGACCGGGTCGAACCCGGTCCCTTGCTCGCGCTGATCGCGCACGTGTACGACATCGTCGGCGCCCTCCGCGAACGCCGAGCCGAGATCCGCCGCGGCGGCGAGGGCCACGATGGGAACGCTCTCGACCCCGAGGCGCTTCCGGGCAGCGCGGACCGTCGCCCAGTGACCGGCGCCTGCCACCTGCCAGACCAGGACCGCCGGCGGGGTCGCCCCGAAGCCTTTGATCTCGTCGAGGTTGGACAGACCGCGCGCACGAATGCCCGCGCGCTCCAGGACGCCGAGCGCGCTCCCGCGCAAGGCCGCGTCGTCCGCGATGACGATGATCGCCCCGTGGGCGCGCGCTTCGAAAGCGCCGGCGGCCTGCCCGTGCTCGGTCACGGATGGAAATCCTAGCACGAACCCTCGCCTCCGCAGGCTCTGCGCCCCTTCTCACAATTTTCGGCCAAGGTGAGACGGGGGGTGCAGACTCCTATCCACGTGACTCGGCAGAACTCGATGCGGCAGGCAGCGGCGAACGGCACTCTTGCCGTCGCGGTCGTGCTCGCCGTCTACACGCCGCGGCCGCCGAGCTTCCACCCTCCGGCGCATCCTCCTCACGCCGCCAGCGCCGGGAGCGCCGAGGAGACCGCCGCGACCGACGCGCTCGAGGGGCCGGAGCCGTGGCTGTGGAGCCGGACGTTCTCTCGACCGACGCGCGTGTCCGCCATCCGCGCGCGGTTCGCGAGCACGCTCGACGGTGTGCCGATCCGCTATCGCTGGGAGCTCCGCGCGTGCGACTCCGACACGTTCACCGAGGTCGAAGACGCGTCCGACCACCAAGAGGATCCGAGGGGTCTCCTGGTTCTACCGCGGAGTCGCACCTGGTTCGTCGATCTCCCGACGCTCCCCGGGGTCGCCGAGCGCGATGCGTGCGCAGCGCGCCTGGTGGTCATGGGAACGAACGGAGG
>JBKJQC010000652.1:0-8626 GCA_046593995.1 Polyangiales bacterium | reverse complement strand
GCGCGCGTTCCGTCGGTGACGAGGTTCACGTCGAGCGGGATCGAGAGACGTCGACCGATGAGATCGACGTCGACGTGGAGCGCGTACCTCGCGAGGTGAAGGCCACTGTTGTCCGGGCGCGCGGCGAACTTCGAGTTGTAGAGCGCGAGGCCCCCCATCAGCGCGCCGTCGACGCCGAGGCCGCTGGTCGCGCCGGCGATGTCGCCACCGTGCGCGCTCCCTTGCTTGTCGAGGGCTTCCGCCCGCGAGGCGCCCACGAAAAACGCGAACGCACACCCTATCGACATCACTGCACGTGACACTCGGCGTCCGCACGTGCGGGCGCTTCGGGATCCTGACATCACGCTCTCCGGCCGCCGCCGCGCAAACCTGCGGGCGACGTCAGTCCCTCACGCCGTCGCGCGAGGGAGTCCTCGAGTCCAGTGGGCTCAGGAGAGACGGCGAGACGGCGGACCGCGCGAGGAGATGACGGTGCGTTCGTGCGAGCACGGTCGCAGCTCCATGATCGTGCGCGGCTCGGACACCACGATGAACGGGGCCGAGAGCTGCGCGAGGACGGCGGGCAGGATGGCGATGTGCGTGAGCGTGGGCGCTACGGTGTCGCTGTCCTCGTCCGTCTCGTCGTCGTCCTCCGGCGAGTCGAACGGGTCGATCGCGGCGCGACGCGAGATGCCGGAGGGGCGTACCTTCAGCTGCTTCGCGGGGGCCTCGGCGAACCTCGGGCTGCCCTCGAGCGGGTCTTCGCTCGCGCCCATCTCCGGAAGAGAGGAGCACTCCACTGTCGCGTCGCTGGTGAGCGCCTGGTGCACGAGGAGCGCATCGCGCGCGAAGATCGAGCCGATCGCAAAGGCGACGAGGACGATCAGCGCGCGCAGGCGGTGGGCCACACCGGCGCGACGGAGCCAATGCATGCTGCGACACGGCCCGCCGGGAGAGCGGCGGCCGCACCGTGCTCGACGAGTGCGCGCGAACATCGACCGCGGAGGATAGCAGAGGACATCACCCGGCGGGCTCGCGACTCATCGCGGCGAGCATCTGGCTGATCCGAAGGCGCGGTGACGGGTCCATGATCATGTCGAACAGACGTTCGGCGCGTCGGCGTCCGAGCGACGCGTGCGCCGCGTCGCACAGCTTCCGCCGAACCATCGCGACAGCGTCGCGCGAGCCGGGTGCCCCGCGGGCGAACGCACAGTCCGAGGCGAGGCGCGTGCCGTCGGCGAGCGTGACCGTGAGCCGCGTGGCGAGCGGCAGCGAGAGCGCGCGCGGATCGAACGCGCCCTGGAAAGGCGGCGGTGCTGCGAGGAGCTTGCCGATCTCGGTCGCCGCGTCGGCGAGCGACGGCGCCTCCACACCGAGGGCCGCGAGCACGCGTCGCATGCGCAGCGGCGCGAGCACCACGCCGCGCCACGACCGGCCGAAGAGCGCCCCCGGATCGAGCGCGGTCGCGACGCGATGGACGAGCGCGCTCGTGAGATCCCACGCGTGCCGCACGTGCGTGCGCGGGACGATCTCACCCGAGAGCGGCTCCGACACCAGGGCTGCGCAGGTCGCGCGAACGAGAGCGTCGCGTACGCTCCGCGCGGCGCCGAGGATCGTCGTGTCGATGTCGACGCGCGTCACGTCGGACGACAAGAGCGCTCTGCCACGGATCGCGTGCGCCTGCGCGCGCACCTCTCGCGCGGCGTCGATCGCCGTCTGGGCCGCCGCCGGCGCCGCGTGCTCCTTCGGGTGGATCGTCTCGACGAGCCAGGCGTCGCCGAGCGCCTCGAAGGCTCCGAGGGCGAGCTCGAGATCGTCATCGCCCTCTCTTGTGCCGCCCCCTCTCACGAGGGTCGACAGACGTTCGAGCCCGAGCGCTCCCTCGAAGGCGAGCTCTGCGGCGAGCACGCCGCCGAACACCGTCGTGCCGGCGGCCATCGCGCCGCGCGTGCCGAACACGGTGAGCTGCGGCGCGGCGAGCGCGAGCGCGAGCGCCTCCGCGGTCTGCGCGGCGTCGAGGCGGAGCACGCGCGCAGCGGCGACCGCGCCGCCGATCGCCGAGACGCAGGGCGCGTCGTCGAGCGGGTGCGGCGCGAGCATGATCGCGTCGGCCGAGGCGAGCCCGAATCGCAGGGCGAGCTCCGTGGCGACGGCGTGCGCCGCCTCGACCTCCGACCATGCGAGATCCCCAGGAGCACCGAGGACCATCGGCACGACCAACGCGGCGCTCCCAGCCCGTCCGACGAGCGCGTAGTCATCCCACGAGAGCGCGCGCGCGCGACCGACGCCGGCGACGATCGCCTCGACGCGTCCGACGCCGATGCGGGTCGGGAGGAGCGGATGCGGACCCACCGAGCGTCGCGCCCACGCGGTGAGCCGGCGCGCACCCTCGTCTCGATCTGCCGCAATGAGCGCCGCGATCGTGCTCGCGATCTGGAGGCGCGCGCGTTCGCGGGTGCTCTGGGGCAGCGCGCTCGCGGGAGTGCCCGCTGCGAACGTACCGCAGCGAGGCAGCACGTCCGCGAGGACATGCCGCTCCCCACGCCGCGTCCGAGAGGCTACGGTCGGGTCGCGCATCAGCTTTTGCCGAACCTTGGGATGCCTGCCCCGCCTTTCGTCGTCGTCATAGTTTCGCCCCGCGACGGACACCCACCGTTGCGCGTGCGCGTCGCTGGTCTCACGGTCGCGTTGCGATTGGTCCTGACCGCGCAGCGTGGCGGGGCGTCCGCCGTTCATCTCGTCGGCTGCGACGACCTCGCGCCGAGTCTCGTCGATCCGCGGGTGAAGATCCCGATCCGTGTCGAGCCGCCGCCCGAGGACGTGACGACGATCGAGGTGCCCGCCGACGTCGTCGTCCACGACGCGGCGTTCAAGGCGCTGGCAGAGGCGGCGAGCGACGGTCGCGCGCGTTCGCTCGGCCAAGGCGACACGCGCATCGAGGCGCGCCCCCCGCGCGACGTGCGCCACTCCGGCGGGCCACCGGCGCCGCTCGTTTTCGCGCCTCCCTTCGCGTTCCCGCCGATCCGCGTGACCACGCGCCGCGAGGCGATGCGCGCGACGACCGCGCTCCTACGGGCCTGTCGCAAGAAGGCCGACGGATGGACGTCGACGTACCTCAATCGCTACGTGTCGCTCTCGGTGACGCGGCTCCTCCTCCACACGCCGATCAAGCCGAACTACCTGACGGTCGCGAACCTCGCGCTCGGGGTGGCGAGCGGCGTGATCGCGGCCCGCGGGGATCACGACTCGCTGGTCATCGGCGCGGCGTTGCTCCAGACGCAGAGCACCCTCGACGGGTGTGACGGCGAGCTCGCGCGCGTCACCTACCAGCACTCGCGCGTCGGCGAGTGGCTCGACACGATCGGCGACGATCTCTCCAACTACACGTTCTTCGCAGGCGCGAGCTTCGGGATGCATCGCACGACCGGGCACACGATGTGGCTGATCGTCGGGGCCATCATCGTCGGCTGCGGCGCGATCGCGAGCGCGATCGAGTATCGCTATCTCCTGAAGGTCGGCTCGGGCGATCTGCTCGTGTATCCGATCCTGCAGGGCCCGAAGAAGAACCCCGAGTCCGTCGACCGGGAGCCGATCGCCGGTCGCATCGCCGTCGCGCTGCAGCCGCTCTTCAAGCGCGACACGTTCGTGCTCCTCTGCTTCCTCGCCGCCGCGATCGGCGTGCTCTCGCCGATGCTCATCGCGTCGGCGCTCGGCGCCATCATCGTCTTGAGCCAGGTGATCAGGACCGAGATCCGCCTCGCGCGTCAGCCCGGCGGATAGGTCCCGAACACGCGAACGGAGCTGGCCGCTTCGCCGAGCGCCCGGAGCGCCTCGCCGAGCGGAGCGCCGTCGCGCGCGACCACGTCGGCGTAGAACGCGTACTCGAACGGACGACCGCGGAGCGGCCGACTCTCGATCTTCGTGAGATCGAGCGCGCGATCGGCGAACGCACGGAGCGCGACGGCCAACGAGCCAGGACGATGCGCGAGCGTGAACACGAGCGACGTCTTGCGCGGTCCGCTCGACGGCTTGGACTCTTCTCTGGATTCGGACCAGGGCGACCTGGCGAGGAGGAGGAAGCGCGTGAAGTTCTCGGGATCGTCCTCGAGCGCCTCCCGCAGGACGACACCGCCATACCGATCCGCGGCGCGACGCGAGCCGATCGCGGCCTCTTCGGCGTTGCCCCGCGCGACGACCTCGGCGATCGCGCCCGCGGTGTTGAGCGCGGCGACCGGCTCGATCTGCGGGTGCTCCCGGAAGAACGTCTCGCACTGCGAGAGCGCGACGGGGTGCGAATACACGCGCCGGAGAGAGGCGACCGTCGCCGAGAAGGGCGCTGCGAGCACGTGCGACACCCGGAGCGTCGTCTCCCCGACGATGTGCACGTCCTTCGCGCCGAGCAGGTCGTAGACGGCGTGCACGGAGCCGGCGAGTGTGTTCTCGACCGGCACCACGCCATGGCGGACGTCGCCGCGGACGACGCCGTCGAACACGTCGTCGAAGCGGGTGACCGCGACCCGGTCGACTGCGTCACCGAGGAGCGCGATGGTGGCGTCCTCCGAGAACGCGCCCGGCACGCCCTGATACGCGACGTCATGTTTCTCCGGCATCATGGCGTGTTGCGCAGGAAGTCTGCGAGCTCGGAGAGCGTCCTGTCGAGGAAGCCGCGCAGGTCGCCTTGCACGCCCTGCTCGTCGAGCGCGCGCCTCATCGAGCGGAGCCACGCGTCGCGCATCGCGACGTCGACGGTCACGCGGCCGTGGCGCATGCGGAGGCGCGGGTGGCCGTGACGCTCGATGTACGTCTGCGGCCCGCCGAGCCAGCCGACGAGGAAGAGCGCGAAGCGATCACGGCTCTCGCGATCGACGCGCCCCTCGGGATCGCATTTGTGGAGACGCGCGAGCGCGGGCTCGTGGTCGCTCATCGCGTCGTAGAACCGCTCGACGAGCGCGCGCACCGCGGCCTCTCCGCCGATCGCGTCGTAGGGCGGGTTCTTGGGACCGAGCTCCATGGCAGCTTTTCTCGTGCCGGCGCGGCGCTGCGGCAAGTGTGCGCGGCGCGAGCAGCCCTGTCGGGTCTTTCCGATTTGCGCCCCGACAGCCGCGGGCATAACCGCTCGACCATGAAGTCGAAGTGCCTGCTCGGTTTCGCGGCGATCGTCGCGGCTGCGGTCGTCCTGTCCCCGGAGGCCCAGGCGGCCAAGGGCAAGAAGAGCCTGCCGGTGATCGGCGTCGTGACCGAAGGCATCGCCGAGCGCCTGCACACGCCCAAGGGCAAGAAGGCGAAGAAGGCGAAGTCCGACGTCGGCAAGACGTTCACCGCGCTCTGCGACGGCACGATTGCCTCGTGGAAGGTCACCGATCTCGGCGACGACGGCGCGTGGGTCGGCGGGTTCACCAACGGCTACAAGCCGAAGCGTTGTCTCTTGCTCGACGCGCCCGCCGACACGGCCGGCAGCGCGAAGGGGCGTCCGGCCGCGACGACCGCGCAGATGACGGCCGCGAAGGTGGCGTCGATCGCCGCGCTCACTCCGAAGAAGGGCGACGCGCCGACGAAGGTGGAGCTCGCGGTGTTCAACGACGGCGACGGCTTCGTCGCGGTCGCGTCCTACGCGCGCCCCGCCGGCGAGAAGTCGAACTGCCTCGACCACTCGACGCTCGTCGTCATGGCCGAAGGAGACGACGGCAAGTGGAAGGAAGTCTTCCGCCCGTCCCCCAAAGGCAAGACCACCTGCGGCTACCAGTTCTTCACCCGCGCCGACGTCGACGGCGACGGCCGCGACGAGATCGCGCTCCGCGTCGACCTGATCGACGGCTACGGCTACCGCGTGCTCAAGCGCACGAAGAAGGGCTACGACGTCGTCGTGAAGTGACCGTCCGACGCGCCGTGACGGTCAGGGCTTCGGCCAGAAACCCGGGCGCGAACCTCGGCTGCTGAACGGGCGTGTCAGTGGCAGGCGGCCTTGGAACGTTGCACACCGCCTCTTCGCATGGCGTGTCGGCGGAGAGCGCGGACGTCGTCGTCGGAGCGCGCGTGGGCGTCTCGATCGTCACCGGCGCAAGCACCGGCGAAGCCCGCGTGCACCCGCACGCAGCGAACAGCAACGTCGGCAACACCCAAGCGCGCACGCACGAAGCTTAGCCGCCCCTGGGCGGCGCGCTCCGGGGTGAGCTCGTTTCCGTCGGCCTCACACCGCAAGCGTTTGCAACGTTCGCGATTTCGCGAACATGGGGGCCAGACCCCACACCGCGTTCGCGATGAGGCGAACGTTGCAAACGTTCGGTGCGTCGGGATCGGGCGATCGGACATGGCCAGCGGAGCAGCCCCGCCGTGTTACGCCGGGGCTCATCGCGTGGACGCGCGCGCCACGCGCTCTCCGAATGTGACGCACTCGGCCTGGACGCGCAGGTGTCGGCTCACACCCCCGGGATCAAATCGCGCGAGACGAGCGGCGGCGGATCTTCCGCGGACCACGCGCGCGTCCACGCATCCCACGGGACGTCGTGGGTGAAGCGGAGCTTGCGCACGTCGAGGGTGTCGACGCGCGCCGGGCGCTCTCCGCGGATCTCCGGCTCGACTTCGCCGTCGGCGCGGAGGTCGTAGACCAGCTCGGTCTTGAACGAGCGATCCGGCCACACCGCGAGCCCCTCGTCGCACACGTCGTACGCGGCGCCACGGACCGCCAGCGCGAGCTCTTCGCGGACGAAGTCCACCGACGCGAGGCAATAGAGACCCGCGAGCGCGTCCTCGAAGACACGACGTGCGTCGACCGAGAGCTCCGCCACGAAGCCGACCTCCGCCACCTGCGCGAGGATCCACCCCGACTGCTCGTCGAACGCGATGCGACATGGCGTCCCCGCCGAGGGGCGAATCTGGATCGACACGCGATTGCTGCCGATGCTGACCTCACCGACGCGAAGCGGGCCGTGTTTCCAGCGCGGCGACTTCGTCAGCAATGACAGCATCTCGCGCTCGACGAACGCTGCGACGGCCTCTTCGACGTGGTGCACCTCCGTCAGCGAGCGGGTGTGGGTACGGACGGCGAGCGTCCAGAACGGCTCCCGGCGCGCGATGCGGCGCGCGCTCCGGCGCATCTCGAGCCACACCTTGGGGATCGTCCCGGAGTGGAAGCCCGGCACCAAGAGGCCCGTCATCGTCTCGCCGTGGCCACCGATGCGCACCGGCTCGAGGTGCTTCGGGATGCTCGCGCGGTAGAGGCGAAAGTTCTCCTTCATCTCCCAGGCGAGGAAGCCGAACACCCCGGGCAAGAGGAACACCGTCGTCCCGGCGACCGTGTTCGCCACGAAGGAACCGAGCGGCAGGAGCGGGGTGCGCAGCGCCTCGAGCAGGGCGGGCAGCATCGGCAGGATGATCTTGTGCGACACCGTGACGACGGGGAAGTGTTTGATCGGATTGACCTGCGGCTCGATGAGCAGGTTGAGGTAGATGCGCACGAGGAACGTGATCACGCCCCACACCGCGCCGACCGCGCCCTTCACGACGAGCGACAGCGCAGAGTCTCCCTGACGGAAGACGAGCCGCTCGTCGACCCAGTAGATCACCCGCTCGACGCCCTCGAGGACGATCTTGAACGCGTCGAGCAACGCCGAGACGAGGCCGGGCAGCACGCGCCGCCGCAGGTTCGCGAACGCGCGCACGAGCCCGTCGACGAAGATCTCCTCGAAGATCGCGAAGGCGGCGGAGTTCATCAGCGAGGAGACGATCGGCAGCGCGGCGACGGCGACCAGCGCGGCGATCCGCGGCGGCGCCCCGAGAACGCGCGCAGCGGAGTAGAACGGCGCTGCGACGAACGCCGGCTTGAGGATCCAACGGCCGAACGCGCGCACGGGAGCGCTCGCCGCGATCGCGCGAACGATCGGGCGCGTCACGAGCCACACCGGCGCCGCGACGAACACACCATGGAGGATCGCGCCGATGCCGCGCAACAGGCCGCGCCCGACACGCCGCGCCACCTCGCTGTGCAAGAGCAGGAAGATGACGATCGCGAGCGTGACGAGCGACGGCTTCGTGAGGAGGTGCACGTGGACGTGCGCGAGCTTCTTCACGAGCGGAGAGACCACGTGCTGCAGGCCTTCGAGCACGACGAACGCGGCGAGCAGCGGCAACACCAGGAACGTGACGGCGAACCGTCCGACCGCCGTCCCGAAGGCGACGGACGTGACCTTCTGCAACCCGCGGAGGTAGATCTCGCCGCGGCGATATACGCCGTCGAGCACGTCGGCGAACAGGCGATCCGCGCGGAGGATCTCGTCCCCGAGGAAGAACGTGCGGAAGCTGAGATCGTTGCACTTGAGGCGGTTGCGCGAGAGCGCGTCGCGCAGGTGCCCGATGCCGAAGAAGCCGCGCACGCTGATCTGGTCGAGAAGCTCTTCGACGAGCTTGCCTTCGGCGACCTGCTCCGGCACGTCGCGGGGAGAGAGGCCGACCTCGGCGAGCACGGCGACGAGCTTCGGTCGAATCTCCTCGCGCATGCGGAAGTCCGCGCGTCCGACGGCGAGCTCGATCACCTCGCGGATGCGCATGCGCTCCGGCCGCGGCACGCGCGTGCGCGGGATCTTGGCGAGCGCCCGCCGGAGCTGGCGTACGACGGAGACGACCCGCGTCGCGGGGAGCGGTCGCACCACCG
>JBKJQC010000324.1:0-3465 GCA_046593995.1 Polyangiales bacterium | reverse complement strand
CACCCCCATCGACGGCGCGCTCGACGACGACGGCAAGTGCGGGAGCAGACGCCGACCGAGCCGGTCAGGCTGCACGACTCGCACGGGCCGTCGCACGACTTGTCGCAGCAGACGCTGTCGACGCAGGAGAAGGGCGCGGCGCAGCTGGACGCGCCCGCGCAGGCCTCGCCGCGATCGTGCTTCACGACGCACTTGCCCGCCTCGCACACGCGCCCGCCCGCGCAGTCGCCGTCGCTCGTGCAGCTCGTCTTGCAGGAGACGGCGCCGCATCCGTAGGGAGAGCAGACGGTCGACGCGACGAAGGGACAGGTGCCGGCGCCGTCGCACGATGCCGCCGGGGTCTCGACGCCGTTCGTGCAGTTGCCCGGCGTGCACAGCGTCTTCGGATAGGTGCAGCCGGACGACGCGCCATCGCAAGTCCCCCTGCACGTGCCGCTGCCGGCGCAGAGCCCTCGCGAAACCTGCGGATCTCCGATGAGGAGCTTGCAGGTGCCGACGCTGCCCGGGACGTTGCACGCTTCACACTGGCCGGTGCACGCACGATTGCAGCAGACGCCATCGACGCAGCTCCCGGACGCGCATGCGCCCGCCGCGCCGCATAGCGCGCCGGTCGCGAGACCGTTGCCGAAGAGCTCCGTGGTGCGCAGGACGCCCGACGTCGGCTCCTGGTAGCAATTGGCGCCGTCGGCCCCGCCGACCATCAGGATCGCGCCGTCCGGCAACACGGCGCCGCGCGCACAAGGACGGTTGGCGACCATGGTGCCGGAGACGGCCCACGCGTCGGTGAACGCGTCGTAGATCGCGGTCGCTCTCGCGGTCTGGCCCCCTGCGATCAAGACGCGCGCGTCGGAACGGAGGAACAACGAGGGGCCTGCCGCGTTGCCATACGCGGAATTGCCCGCCTTCCACAGGTCGAGGCTGGGATCGTAGATCATCACCGGGACCGGCCCCGCACCCGCGAAGAGCACCTTTCCGTCGAGGAGACGGATCCCCGCCGCGCCGTATTGGTAGTTCAGCGGCTTCGCGACGGGCACGACGGTGTCGAGCGTCGGGTTGTAGAGCGACGCCGACGTGTACCAGGGCTCGTAGAAGAGGACGCTCCCCGTCGCGAGGACAACGGAGACCGCCTGGTCGAAGCCGACGTTGAGGTTCTGCAGCTTGGTCGGCACCGTGCGCCAGCTGTTCGCGGTCACGTCGTAGACGAGGACCGAATCGAGCCCGACGGTGTTCGCGAGCCCTCCGGCGACCATCACCTTGTCGTCGGAGTAGCGCACCGAGGCGAACGCGGCGCGGCCGGCCGCCTCGGGGAGCGGCGCCCTCGCCGTCCACGCGTCGGCCACCGGATCGTAGACTTCGACCACGCTGGTGGTGGCCCCGCCCGTGACCGTGCGACCGCCGATCAACAGGATCTTGCCGTCCTTCAGCACCACACCGCCGCTGTGGCTCCGCGGGCTCGAGATCGACTTGCCGAGCGTCCAGCTCCCGGTCGCAGGATCGTAGATCTCGACGGTGCTCGTCTTCGTGTTCAGGACAGAGTGTCCGCCGAGCGCCATCTGGCGGCCACCGCCGATGGGGACCATGGGAAAGCTCACGCGCGCGACGGCGAGCGCGGTGGTCGGACCCCAGGCGGGATCGAGCACCACCGGATGCTTGCGAAGGGCGTGGTCGACCGTGGCGACGAGCACGTCTCCCTCGAGCGACGTGCGCACCGGGACGGGCGCGTCGTCCGCGTCCCACGCGAGCAGCGGCTCGGCGCGGAGCCGCGCCACTCCGCGCGCATCGAGCGCCTCGACGAATCCGTCGCGGAGCCTGAGCTCGACGATGCCGGGGCCGCGCTTGATCTTCCAGCGATGGGTGGCGCTCGCGTGGGCGTCGCGGAGGAGGAGCAGCTCCTCGACGCGATCGCCTTCGTCGAGCCGGAGGAGATCGGCGTCGTGAAGCGCGAGCTCGTGGACCCGCACGCCATCGACGGTCGTTGCGACCGTCGCAGCAGCACCTTCGAGCTCGACCTCGATCCAGGCAGCGGGATCCGCGCCGAGCTTCACCGGATCGTTCGCGTGCTCACCGACGAACGCACCGAAGGCACCGGGGCGCTTCGCGGGCTTCGCCGCCAAGCGCACGTGCGGCGCGAGCGCCGAGAGGTGCGCGACGTACTCGACCTTCGCGCGTGCGAAGGCCGGGAGCGTCGCCCCCGCCGTCGGCGACGCGTCTCCGCGGCACGCAACCAGGAGGGCGCAGAGGGAGAGCGTCGCGGTCGCCGTTCGCATCCCGCATGCTGTCTCGATTCGCCGCGCACGCCAATCATCGAAGGACAGGTTCACGACGTCTCTGGGAGCGTGATCAACATCGCCGTCCCGGTCCCGGACGAGCGCTCGATCTCGAGCGTGCCTCCGTGCGCCTCGCACAGCTTGCGCGCGATGGGCAGACCGAGGCCGGTGCCGTCGTCCTTGCCGGTGACCCAAGGGTCGAAGACGCGGTCGCGGAGCGCTGGATCGATCCCCGGACCTTCGTCGGCGACGCGGATCCAGACCGACTTGGCGTCGAGGCTCGGTCCGGCTTCTACGACGATCGTGCGGCGCGCGTCGGGGAGCGCGCGCACGGCGTCGGCGGCGTTGGTCAGGAGGTTCACCACCGCGCGGCGGACCTTGTCCTCGTCGGCCTCGAACACGGCGGGCGTGACGTCGGTGGTCACGGTGACCCCCGCGGTCCGCTCGCCGGCGGCCTCGACGCACGACGCGAGCAGCCGCTCGAGATCGAGCGCGGTCGGCTGGAGCGGCTCTTCGCGCGCGAACCGCAGCAGGTGAGCGATCGCCGCTTCGACCCGATCGAGCTCCGCGCCGGCGACGCGCGCGTACTCCTTCGCGTCGGGCGACGTCGGATCCTCCGCGATCTGCTGTACGAGGCTCTTGGCCGCGGCGACGGGGTTACGGATCTCGTGCGCGAGCGACGCCGCGAGCCGTCCGACGTCGTGCGCATGGCGTCCCTCCGATGCGCGCCGCTCGAGGGTGCGCACGACCGGCACGACCTGCGAGAGCTCGGCGGCTATCCACCGCTCGCGGAGCACGGGAGCGACGACTCCGAAGAAGCCGTGGGTCGCGAGCGCGATCCCCCAGGCGAGCGCGACGATGACCGCGGCGGTCAGCGACAGGGCCAACAGCAGCAGGATGGTCGTCGCGTACACGACGAAGTGACCGAGGAACGCGATGCGATGGCCCGCCCGTCGGCGGACGAGCCGCTCGAGATCGCGCCCCGACGTCTGGCCATGCGACGGCGAGATCATCGGCGCCGGACGAGCCATCTCGAGGAGCATACGATCGAGCGCACCGGAGGTGGCGATCACTCGCAGGACGCGGCCAGCTCGCGTGCGGGCTCGTCGTCCCAGATCCCGAGCGCGCGCCAGAGCGACACCCACGCGCTGCCTTGCGAGGGAACGATCCCGAGCTCGACGCACAGCTCGCGGAACGG
>JBKJQC010000278.1:0-4153 GCA_046593995.1 Polyangiales bacterium | reverse complement strand
CACCCCCATCTGGTCGCCGCCGCCGCAGTAGGTGCCGTCCGGCCAGTCGCAGTACTCGTTCGTCCCGCACTGCGCCCCCACGAAGCCGCCGCACGACTTCACGGGAGGAGGCGGCATCTCGCAGGTGCCCTGGTGCGCGACGTTGATGCCGAAGCTCGAGGCCTCGCACGCGTTGCCGTACGTCTTGCCGTTGCAGCCGCAGACGGGGTTCCAGAGGTCTGCACATCCCATCGGCTTCTGCGTGCACGTGCCGCCGACGGGCTCGGGCGGCGATGGCGCCGGCGCACCGCTTGAGGAGCAGATGCCGTCCGGGTACTTGCAGAACTGCCCGCTCGGACAGACGACCTTCGCGTCGCAGTAGTTGCTCGTCGGCTTGCACTCGCCGTTGTAGAGGACCGAGACGCCGGCGCTCGCGGCAGAGCACGAGTTCGGGTGGGTCTTGCCGTCGCAGCCGCACACCGGGCTGTAGATCGTCGCGCAGCCGTCGGGCCGATCCAGGCACTTGCCGACTCCGCCGCACATCTCTTGCGCGCAGTACTGCTCCGCCCCGCACTGTCCGCTGTTCGAGCACGAGAACGGGGCCGGAGGGCACTTGCGATACTCCCATCCGCACGCGCCCGGCGCGGTCTCGATGCAACGTCCCGTGAAGCCGCCGGTGCTCCCGTCCGGGCACAGCTCCGAGGGCGCACCGGGCGCAGGACCGCACTTGTCCGTCGAGCAGAGCGTGGCCGGCGTGTCCTCGCCTCCGCTGTCGGTGGTGCTCCCGCCCGTGTCCGAGGTGCCCGCGTCACCCCCGATACCATCCGGCGGCGCCTCGAACTTCCCCCCACAGGCCGCGAGCGGAAGGAGCATCAGGGCGACGGAGACGAAACGGGCAGTGACGACCATGCGTGCGCGTAGAGCAAGGACCTCGCCAGCCCGCGGCGGGAGCATCGACCTGACGCAAAGCCGGAATCGCCGGTGGAAACCGGACCCACCCGACAGCAGGCGTTGCACGTTCTGGCGCAACTCTGGACGCGGCTGCCATGGGTCGGATCTCGTTCTTCCGCGCGGAAACAGCGTCGGCGAGACAGGCGTTGGACCGTTCTGGCACCACCCCCCTTGCCCCGCCGCTCTTCTCGCGAGACAAGACCCCCCCGAACTGCCGAAAGCGCGCCGCGCCCGACGCCCCTGAGCCGCCTTTCTTCCATGGCTGAACCCGACGCTCCGAACACCTCCGCGAAAGACGCGGCCGTCCCTCCCTCGACCGACGCTCCGAAGGAGGCGCTCCCGGCGGAGAAGGCGCTCCCGACCGAGACGATCGTCGACGTGCCGGAGTCACCGACGTCGGATGCTGCGCTGCCCGAGACGGCCGACAAGGACAAGAGAGACGGACACGAGTCGCCGTTCGCCTTTCTCCGGGGCGGCCACGCGCTGCGCGTAAAGCGCGGCGGCATCGCGTTCGCGATCGGTTCGCTCGTCACGTTCCTGATCATGGCCCGCGACGTCCAATGGCGCTGGGGCGTACCGGTCGGCTTCGTGTTCGTGGCCCTCGCCGCCTTCGGCCTCCTCGACATGATCGGCTCCTTCGACGACGCGACGCCGTGGCGCGTCGGCGTCCCGAAGCCGAAGGAACGCGGGATCGCCGTGCTCCCGCCCGCGCGTGTGGTCGAGGTCGTGCGCGAGGCCAGTGGAGCGCTCGTGCCTGCCTCGGCCACGTTCTTCGCGATGGTCGTCACGATGACGCTGATGTCGCGCGCGAGCGGCATCGCCTGGGGGATCGCGATCACCATCGGTTGGATCGCGACCTGCGCGCTCGGGTTCAAGACGCTCGCCGCCCTCGGCCTCGTCGACGAGACGGAGCGTCCCCTCCAGGAGCGACACGGCTTCTGGCTCATCGTCTTCTGCTGCGTGCTCTACCTCCCGACGCTCGGCGCTCACTCGCTGATCGATCCCTGGGAGACGCACTACGGCGAGGTCAGCCGCGAGATCCTCGCCCGCGACGACTGGATCACGATCTGGTGGGCAGAAGAGGGCTTCTTCCTCTCGAAGCCGATCCTCGACTTCTGGGTCCAGGCGCTCGTGATGGCGCTCTTCGGCGTCAAGTACAAGCCCGACGGGATGATCGCGCCGCACGAGATCGGCGGCGAGCCGCTGCACCCCGAGTGGATCGTGCGCCTCCCCTCGCTCGCGCTCTCGGTGATCGCGCTCTACCTCGCGTACCGCGCCGTCGCGCAGGTCCGCGGTCGTCGCGCCGGGCTCATCTCCGCGATCGTCCTCTCGACGATGGCGTACTGGAACATGCTCTCGCACCAGTCGATCACCGACATGCCCTTCGTGGCGTCGCTGACGGCTGCGATGTCGCTCCTGATCATCGGCCTCACGACCGACGACGACAAGACGGTGACGGCGGTGCCGGTGAAGTTCGGGAAGACCGTCTTCTCGCTCTCTGCCTTCCACCTCTCGATGGCGGTGATCCTGCTCTGCGCGTTGCCGCAGGCGCTCTACCTCATCTCGCGGAACTTCACGCTCGTCACCCAGGGCGCGTTCGGCTTCGACCCGCACGTCGACGAGTACCGCAGCGGCTCCGGCCTCGAGTGCTGGATCGCGCCCGGGACCGGCGACTCGTTCGAGCGCCTGATGCGCATCGGCAAGTGGGCGTGCGACCTGAAGATCCCGGTCCACAAGGACTTCCACTCGGCGTTCCAGGGCCTGATGTGGCTCGGCGTCGTCGGTCTCATCCTCGTGCTCAACCGGAACGAACGCCGCATCTCGCGGCTCTGCTTCATGGTCGCCTGGGTCTTCGCCGGCATCTCGACGATGGGCAAGGGCGTCGCCGGCTTCCTCCTTCCGATCGCGGTCGCCGGCATCTACGTCGTCACCGCCCGCAAGTGGCGCGACATCCTGCGGCTCGAGCTCCTCTCCGGAGTCCTCATCCTCGCCGTCGTCGCGGCGCCGTGGTTCGTCGCGATGTACATCCGCATGGGTGACGAGTTCATCCAGCAGCTGTTCGTCCACCACATGCTCAAGCGCGCGCTCGATCACGTGCACGACACGAACACGGGCGACGACGTCTCGATCCGCTACTTCGTGTGGCAGCTCGGGTACGGCATGTTCCCTTGGACCGGCCTCGTGCCGGTGGGGCTCATCTGGTGGGCGCGCACGCGCTGGCAACAAGCCGGTCGGGTGCTGACGCTCGAGGAGGAGCGCCAGCGCGACGTCGCGACGTTCCTCGTCATGTGGTTCGTCTTCGCCTGGGCCCTCTTCACGTACATGAAGACGAAGTTCCACCACTACGTCTTCCCGGCCGTGCCGCCGGCCGCGATGCTCACCGGCATCTTCCTCGACGAGGCCCTCGGGCGCGCGTCGCCCGTCGAGCCGCGGAGACGCGCGCCGTGGATCGCGGCGACCGTCGCCGGCGTGGCCATCGCGGCCTACGGGTTCGCGCGGCTCGTGCCAGGGCCGTTCTTCGGGACCATCTACAACAACGAGGTCACTCCCGCCGCACCCATGTTGGGCCTCGCGCTCGCGAGCGTCGGGATCGTCCTCGCGTTCGTCTCGTGGCGCCTCTCCGGCGTGGCCGACGAAGCGCCGATCCTCGCGACCAAGACCTCGACCGCGAGCACCTATCGCGCGAGCGACGCGACCGACGCCGCGAACCTCGACCCGCGCGAGGAGAATTCGCCCATCCGTGGCGTGATGATCGGCGCGGCGGCCCTCGCGGGGGCGTTCACCACCGCCCTCGTCACCCGCGATCTCGCGTCGCGCCCCGACGCGGACATCAAGGGTCAAGAGCGCCTGATCCACCTCTACACGTACCGCTACGACCGACTGTGGCCGAAGGAGATCCAGTTCTCCTCGGCGCTCCTCGGGTTCGGGCTGATCGCGACCATCCTGACCGTCGCGCTCGTCGCCCGCGCATGGCGCCGCCAGGCAGTGATCGCCCTCCTCGCCTCCGCGACGCTCTTCTCCGCGTGGACGCTGAACGTCTACATGATGAAGATCGCTCCGCACTGGGGGCAGCGCCCGCTCTTCGAGGCCTACTACCGGGATCGCCGCTCCGTGAAGGAGCCGATTGTCGCGTTCGAGATGAACTGGAAGGGCGAGAACTACTACTCCGGTGGTCGCCTGATCGAGTTCGGCAACGGCGGTGGAGCCCTGTCCCATGCCGTTG
>JBKJQC010000244.1:0-3305 GCA_046593995.1 Polyangiales bacterium | reverse complement strand
GTCTGCGAGATGCGTGGCGTAGACGTCGGCCTGCTCGACGAGGATGTCCGCGCGGAGCGAGGAAGACTCTGCGGTCTCCGCCGCCTGCCCGAGGACCTCGGCGACGCGCGCGTGCTGCCCTCCGCGTCGACCGACCTCGAGGAGCTTGCGACGCGCGTCCTCGTCGGACGGGTCGAGCGGTACGAGCTGGGCGAGCGCGTCGATCGCGCCGGCGTCGTTCGCGAGACGCTCGTCGCGGAGACGCGCCAACCGGCGGAGCAACTCCACGCGCTCTTCACGCGGCAGCTCCGTCGACTCGGCGAGGCGGATCGCGGTGACCTCGTCGAGCTCGCGAGCCTCGTCGCGCGCGAGATACACGCGCTCGAGGACCTCGGCAGCCTTCACACGCGTGGCGGGACGATCGAGCGCGGCGCGCGCGATCGCACGCGCGTCGCTGTGGTCGATGTCGCGATCGAGGAGCGAGCTCGCGTGGACGAGCGCTTCGGCCGGCTGGTCGAGGCGATCGAGGTAGAGGCGGGCGAGGCGCCCTTCGAGCGCGAGTCGCTGCTCGTCGTCGACGCGGTCGAGGCGGTTCGTGAGGAGACGCGCCAGGTCCGCCCAGCGGTTCGACCGCTGGTACATCTTGTCGAGGGCGCGGGTCGCCGTCTCGTTCTGGACGTCGATCCCGAGGACACGCTCGTACGCTGCGGCGGCGCGAATCGGGTCGTCGAGGATGTCCTCGAAGACGAGCGCCATCTCGGACAGGAGATCGACGCGCCGCATCGAATCGGACGTGGCGTCGACGGCGCGGTCGTACATCTTCTGCAGATCGTCCCAGCGCTCGCGTGCGGTGAGGATCTGCTTCAGACGATTGAACGCGTGGGCGTCGCCGGGATCGCTCTCGAGGATGCGGAGGAGGTAGGGAATCGCGCCGTCCGGATCGGAGAGCTTGTCCTCGAGGAGCACGCTCGCGCGCTCGTTGAGCTCGCGCTCGATGACCGGATCGAGCTCCCCCTTCGGCGCCGTGAGCGCCTCGGCGTAGGCGTCCGAGACACGGCGTTGTTCGCCAGTCGCGGCTCCGAGCTCGCTCACGCGATCCCAGAGATCGATGTCGTTCGGGAACTCGAGCACCGCGCGGAGCACGACCTCGAACGCGGCCTTGTTGTCGTTCCGCTGCTCGCGATGGACGGCGGCGAGGCGATTGAAGAGCGCGCGACGCTCGTCCTTGTCGGTCGTCCCTTGGAGGACGATCTCGAGGGCGCTCGCCTGCTTCTCGAAGGCCGACGTGGCCTCGTACTCGGCCTCGAGCTGCCGGGACGCCGCGACGCTGTGCTTCGCGTCGCGCTGGAGCTCTTCGAGGACGGCGATCGCGCCCGGGTCGTGGGCGACGACCTCCAGCGCTCGCACGGCGGACTCGAGGGCCGCGTCGGGCCGGCCGAGACGATTGATGTAGAGCCTCGCGAGATCGACCTCGCGCTCGGCGCGTTCGGTGCCGACCGCGAGATCGCGCTCTCGCTCGAGGATGGCGACGGCGGCGTCGGCGTTGCCGCCGCTCAGCTCGAGGCGTGCGATCGCGCGCAGGGCGGAGCGCGCTTCGGGCGCGAGCTCGAGGGCCTTGCGGTAGAGCGCGAGGGCGCGCGTGGTGTCGCTGAAGGCTTCTTCTTCGAGCTGCGCCCACTCGACGAGCAGGTGCACCCGATCGTCCTTCGCGTTCGCGCGCTCGAGACGGAGCTCGTAGAGCGCGCGCAGATCGTCGGCGCGGCGGGTCTCGCGGAGGAGGCGATCGAGCGCGGTGATCGCGTCGTGATCCTCCTCGTCCTTCTCGATGACGGCGCGCAGCTGGGAGACGGCGTCGTCGACGCGACCGAGCTCGGTGCCGAGCACGCGCGCGACCTCGCGCTGGAGGCGGCGACGCTCTTCGACCTTCTCGAGCTTCTTCGCGTTCGAGAGCCGCGACAGGCGCTCGCGCAACGCCTCGACGTACGGCTCCCATGCGCCGGCAGCGCGCGCGGACGACTCGAGCTCGAGGCGCGCCTCTTCGCTCGGATCGATGCCGTAGGCCATGCGCGCGAACTTGAACGCGCCCGCACGATCCGCGAGGGGACCGCCCGAGAGCTCGCGCAGACGACCGAGGATCTTGACCTTGTCCGCGTCCTCTGCGGTGCCCCGGAGCAGCACGTCGTAGACGGCGGGGAGGCGCGCCCACTGCGACTCGGACTCGAGGATCGGGACGAGCGCACGCGCGGCGTCGACCTCGTCCTTGACCGGAACTCCACCCTCGCTGCCGCCCGCGGCCGCGAGGATGCGCTCGTACGAGCGCGCTGCGCGCTCCGGACGGCTGATCTGGTTCACGTACACGTTCGCGACGCGCCACGAGAGCTTGATCTTGAGGTCCTTGTCCTCGGTCTTGTCGGCGGCGGTCGTGAGCGCGTCGGCGAGGCCTTCCCAGTCCTGCTGCTGGCCGTAGACCTCGGCGAGGCCGTCGAAGTCACCCGCCTCGAGGTACTCCTCGCGCAGGATGCGGACGGCCTTTGCGTAGCCGGGGCGCAGATCGAGGACCATGCGCCACGTGGAGACCGTGCGCGCGGGGTCCTTGATGCGCGACTCGTAGATCGCGCCGAGGCGCTCGAGCAGCTTGATCTTCTGATCGGGGTCCGACGTGTGGTCGACGCGGAACTTGATCGCGCGTGCGACCGTCGCGTGATCCTTGTCGCGCTCGGCCTGCTTCTCGAGGGCGTCGAGCACGCCGGGCGCGTCGGGGTCCTCTTCGAGGACGGACCAATAGAGCTCGGTCGCGTCGCTGCCCTTGTCGAGGCGCTCGGCGGCGAGCTTCGCCATCTCGAGCGTGATCTCGCGCTTCTCCACGCCGGTCGCGCGGACGCGCATCTTGTCGAGGAGATCGTAGAGGGGCTTGAACGCGCGGCGCTTGCCGTAGAGCTCGCGCAGCTTTGCGGTCGCCTCTTCGTCGGTCTCGAGGTTCTCGATGACCTTCTCGTAGGCTTCGATCGCGTTCTGGATGTTCGAGAACTTCTCGAGCCACTGACGGGCGACCTGACGCCAGAGCTCCGCGCGGTTCGCGGCGCTCGGTTCGAGCTCGGCGAGGCGCGTCTGCGCCGTGACGAGATCGCGCGGGCGGTTGAGCGCCTCGAAGACGCGCACCTGCTCGCGGACGGCGTCGACGTCTGCCGCGTCGAGGGTGACGAGCTGGTTGAGGAGGGGGACGAGCGCCGCGTCCTGCCGCGTCTTGTCGCGGTGGAGCGCGCAGATCTCCTTCAAGACCGGGATGCGCGCGGCGTCGTTCTGCGGGATGCGATCGAGCTGCTGAC
>JBKJQC010000170.1:0-3117 GCA_046593995.1 Polyangiales bacterium | reverse complement strand
CCGGGCATGGACGGCTACGAGACCGCGCGCTTCATCAAGCAGCGTCCGCGCTCGGCGCACGTGCCCATCATCTTCCTCACCGCGGCGGAGCGCGCCTCGGCGATCGACCTCTACAAGCTCGGCGCCGTGGACTTCCTACAGAAGCCCTTCGCGCCCGAGGTGCTGCTCGCCAAGGTCTCGGTGTTCGTCGAGCTGTTCCTCCGGGGCGAGCGGCTGCGCGTGCAAGAGCTCGAGCTCCTGCGACAGGCCGCGCGTCAGAGTGATGTCGAGCGCGCGCGCTTCGCCGAGCTGTTCCTCGGCGTGGTGGGGCACGATCTCCGCTCGCCGCTGTCCGCCATGATGGCGTCGATCCAGCTCGTGTCGCGCAAAACCTCCGACGCGGACACCAAGAAGCTGGCCGATCGAGCCCTCCTCAGCGGCCGCCGCATGTCGCGCATGATCGATCAGCTGCTCGACCTGACCCGCGTGCGGATGGGGGGGGGGCTCCACCTCGCGCGCGTCGACACCGATCTCGTGCAGCTCACGCGCGGCGTCGTCGACGAGCTGCGCGCAGTCCACCCGGCGCGGGGCGTCGAGCTCGAGACGCCGGACACCCTGGTCGGGAGCTGGGACCCCGATCGCATCGAGCAGGTCGTCCAGAACCTGGTGGCGAACGCCATCACGCACGGCGCGAAGGACCGCGCGGTCGGCGTGCGACTCGAGGCGCACGAGGACATCGCCATCCTGACCGTGCAGAACCATGGCAATCCGATCCCCTTCGAGCTCCGGACCTCGCTCTTCGATCCCTTCCGCCGTGGCAGCGAGAACGCTCCGAACTCCGTCAGCTCGGGCGGCCTCGGTCTCGGGCTCTACATCGCGCAGCAGGTCGCGAGCGCGCACGGCGGACGGGTGTTGCTGGAGTCGGACGCCGAGCGCACGGTGTTCCGGGTCGAGCTCCCGCGGCGCAGCGGCCAGTCACAGCCGGGCTGACCCATCTCGTGGACGGCGATGGTCCAGTCATGACGCGCTCTGGAATATGGGGCGAAGTCGCTGGCATCGCGCTTGCGATGCTCATCGACATGTCCACCTCCGGCAGGCCCTCCCAGTCGCCGCGCGAGAGCGTCCGGGCACGGGCGTGTGATGTCCTCGAACAGCTCCGCGCCGCATACGGCGCCGAAGTGGACCGGCTGCTCCCCGCGTGGGTCTCGCGGGCTCGAAGCGCGGATCCCTCGGTCGCGCACGCGGTCGACGCCGCGATCACCGACGCCGCCGCGGAGCTCGCCGCTGAGCTCACCGAGGGAAATCGCGCTCGGATCCACGCGCTTCTCTCCGCGCTCTCCATGACGGGGGCCGACATGCGCGACTACGTCGTTCTCCTCGTCGACCACCGCACCCCGGAGGCTCCGGAGGAGTTCCTCGAGGTCCACCCCCCGCTCTCGATCCTCCACGTCGACGATCTCGCCGACGAGCTCTCGCTCGAGGCGACCACCGTGGCCGATGCGCTCGACGGCGAGCGGGCAGCGAGCGATGTCACCGTCGTGACCGTCACCTTCGCTCGCCTCGTGGTCGACTCGTTCACGTTTACGTTCGCGGCCGTCGGCTCTGCCTGAACGGAACCGCCCGAACGTCCCGCGCGGAGGCGTATGGCCCCGCTTCCTGTCACGTCGGGGCATGATGCCCCGCGTCGTCGGCGCGAACGACAAAGTCGGAAGCTGGACGCCACGGCGAAGAAAGGCGGCGGCTCGCGGAGCGAGCGACCCGTCACTGCCGTATGCGGCATCACGTAATGGCCGCCCCCCTCACGCGTCTTCCTGGCGGAGGCCCTGACCATGCACGCGCACCACGATCACCATCCGGCGGGGAGCATGCACGGCGTCGCCAAAGCGCCGCCCGGTGGCACGCCCGACGCGCACGGAGCGTGGGTGTGCCCGATGCACCCGCAGGTCGTCCGCGACGGACCGGGAACGTGCCCGATCTGCGGGATGGCGCTCGAGCCTCGCGTCGCGACGGCAGCGGAGTCCGACGGAGAGCACGTCGAGCTCGCGGCGATGACGCGTCGGCTGTGGGTCAGCGCAGCGCTGTCGCTGCCGGTCCTCGCGCTCGCGATGTCGGACATGCTCCCGCCGCTCCGTCACGCGTTGTCTCCGTGGACGTCCGTGCTCGTACAGCTCGCGCTCTCGACACCGGTCGTCCTCTTCGGTGCTGCGCCGTTCTTCGAGCGCGCAGTCGCTTCGGTGAAGCACAAGAGCCTGAACATGTTCACGCTAATCGCGCTCGGGATCGGCGCGGCGTTCCTCTACAGCGTCGGCATGGTCGTGCTCGCGCGTGTGGCGCCCGGGACGATCCCCGCGGTGTATCGCCCGCATGGCGCGCCCCACGTGTACTTCGAAGCAGCGGCCGTCATCACCACCCTGGTCCTCGTCGGGCAGGTCCTCGAGCTCCGCGCCCGTAGCCGCACGACGGGTGCGATCCGGGCGCTGCTCGGGCTCGCACCGAAGCAGGCGCGCAGGATCGAGGCGAACGGCGTGGAGCGCGACGTGCCGCTCGATGACGTGCGTGCGGGCGAACGGCTGCGCGTCCGGCCGGGCGAGCGCGTTCCGGTCGACGGTCGGGTCATCGCGGGCCTGTCGAGCGTCGACGAGTCCATGCTCACGGGCGAGCCCATGCGCATCGAGAAGACGAGCGGCGACGCGGTGACCGGCGGCACGGTCAACGGTAAGGGCTCGCTCGAGATCGAAGCGACGAAGGTCGGAGCCGACGCCGTGCTCGCGCAGATCGTCCGCATGGTCTCCGAGGCGCAGCGCAGTCGCTCGTCGAGCCAGGCGCTCGCGGACCGGGTGTCGTCGTGGTTCGTGCCGGCGGTGATCGCGATCGCTCTGCTCACGTTCGTCGTGTGGATGGTCGTCGGTCCGGCGCCGCGCATGGGCCATGCGCTCGCGAGCGCGATCGCCGTGTTGATCATCGCCTGCCCCTGCGCGCTCGGCCTCGCGACCCCGATCTCGATCATGGTCGCGACCGGTCGGGGGGCCTCGGTGGGCGTCCTCGTGAAGAACGCGGAGGCCCTGGAGCGCCTGGCGAAGGTGGACACGCTCGTCATCGACAAGACCGGAACGCTCACCGTCGGGAAGCCGGAGCTCG
>JBKJQC010000071.1:0-8793 GCA_046593995.1 Polyangiales bacterium | reverse complement strand
GGCGGGGCTCTCGGCTCGGGCTCTCGACTCTAGACTCTCGACTCTCGACCTCTCGGACGGACCATCGACCCATCGACCCATCGACCCATCGACCCATCGACCGAGCGGGTGTCGCAGGTTACGGCACGGCTCCGAGCGTCCGCGTGGGAGGCCTGCGACGCACTCGCTGCAAAACCCGCACGATCCCGCGGGTTTTGCCGCAGCATCGGTGTTTACATCGAGGACGCCCCCCCCTATGCTCGCCTGCCAGCGT
Organism: Polyangiales bacterium; assembly: GCA_046593995.1. Lineage (GTDB taxonomy): Bacteria > Myxococcota_A > Polyangia > Polyangiales > JADJMO01 > JALHOE01. The sequence continues at coordinate 8,540 of JBKJQC010000071.1, read as the reverse complement.
GCGTGCGCTCGCCTCCCTTTTCGAGATCCCTTTCGCTTCTGGGTGGGAGATCCAACGAGAGACGGAGCGAGTGCGAACGCGCGAGCGGTGAAGCTTGTCGGCGTTCCAATTTCAAAATTCGCGTCCCGGGGAGACGGTTCTCATGCGCGTTCGAGCGTGGTCGGTGGTCGTTCCGGTGTCGTTGCTCGCGGGTCTCTCGCTGTCATCGGCTGCGTGCAACAAGAGCTCCGTCGACGCTCAGAAGCTCGCCAAGCACGCGCAGTCGGTGCAGGGCGAGGATCCGAAGCTCGCGTCCGACGAGTACAAGCAAGCCGCGGGTCTCGACCCTGCGAATCACAAGATCCTGCAGGCTCTCGCGACGCTGTACGAGAAGCAGAAGGACTGGGCGAACGCGGCGGAGACGTACGCGAAGGCTGCGTCCGTCGACGACAGCTTCGCGGTGTACCACTTCCGCCGCGGTCACGCCCTCTTCGAGCTGGCGAAGAAGGATCCGGCGAAACCCTTCGACAAGCCGATCGAGCCGTTCAAGAAGGCGATCGCGAAGGATCCGAACCTGAGCGACGCGTACTACTACCTCGGCAAGTCGCTCTACGAGACCGACGACGAGCAGGGCGCGCTCGAGGCGTACACGAAGGCGATCGAGACGCGCGCCGATCAGCTCGCGTACTACGTCGACCTCGGCAACCTCTACCTGGACCTCGGTCTCGCCGACAACGGCTTGGTCGTCGCGCAGCAGGGGCAGGCGCAGGCGCCGAACGTGAAGGTGAAGGACGACAACGAGAAGGCCGAGGCAGGCAACAACCTGTACAACCTCGTTCTGCTCGAAGCGCGTGCCTACGAGCTGCTCAACAAGGGCGACGACAAGATCAAGGCGCTCGAGAAGGCACGCCAGGTGCCGAACCCGAAGAACTCGGCGCGCGAAGCCGAGTACCAGCTCGCGATCGCTTACGCCGACAAAGGTCTCGCGCAGGACGCCTGTCAGGCGCTCACGAATTATCTGAAGAGCCCGCAGGGGAAGACGCCCGACGCGACCGAAAATCGCAAGGACGCAGAGGCGAAGAAGTTCCAGTGGAAGTGCCCTGGAGGCTGACCGCCTCGAGCCGCGCGACGACCGTCGTCGCGCGACTCGCCGACTGAATTTCTGCTTCCTGAGGAGAAGGGGTCGCCACTCGGCGACTCGGAGAAGCCGACGATGGAATTTACGGAACGCCTCGCGTACCTCGAATCGGTTCGTGATTGGCAGCAGGTTCGCGAAGAGCTCGAGAAGCAGATCGGCACGACCAAGTCGAACGAGCAGAAGGCGCAACTGCACCTCAAGCTCGGTCGGCTCCTCGACGAGCGCTTCCTCCTCGGCGCGAAGGCGCTCAAGCACTTCCAGGATGCCTTCAAGCTGAACCCCGCGCTGACCGAGTCGCTCGAAGAGGCGCGTCGGATCTACTGGGATCTCGGCAAGCTCAACATGGTCCAGAAGCTCCTGGATCTGGAGCTCAAGGCCAAGAGCGACGGCGAGAAGGGCAGCGCCCTGCTCTACGAGCTCGCCAACGTCCTCTGCGATCTCGACCAGTGGGACCAGGCGACGCCCACCTACGCGCGCGCTCTCGGTGCGAGCGGCGGTCAGAACGTCCACGCTTCCGCGTCCCTCGAGGACGCGCAGGTCGAGGCCGAGTCGTGGGACGACCGCGTCGGTACGCTCGTAGGTGCCGCGAACCAGCTGCAAGGCTTGGAGCGCACGCGTCTCTTCCTCCGCGCTGCGCGCATCCTCCGCCGCTTCCAGGGCCCCGAGGCGACGGAAGGTTTCCTCCGTCAGGCGTACCGCGAGTCGCCGACCGAGCCCGAGGCCGCGGCGCTCTTCGAGGCCCTGCTCGCGGAGCAGAAGCGCCTCGAAGAGATCGAGCGCACGCAGTTCGAGATCCTCAACGGCATCGAGGACGGTCGCACGCGCGCGGTCCTCGCGCTCGCCTTCGGCCGTCGCTGGGCGATGCGTCACCAGAACCCGGACGCCGCCGCGCGCTTCCTCGAAGATGCGCTCCAGCGTGATCCCGGCAACGAGGCCGCGTTCCACAAGCTCTCCGAGATTTACGGCTCGAAGGATCGTTGGGGCGAGATCCTCAAGATCGCCGACCGTGGCATCGACGCCGCAAAGGCCGACATGCCCGTCGTCACCTTCCTCCTCGCCGAGGCCGGGACGATCGCGTGGAAGCAGGTCGCCGACCTGATGAAGGCGCGCTCGTACTTCGCGCGCCTCGCGTCGATCGCACCCGCCCATCATCAGCTCAAGGCGTTCGAGAAGCAGATCGGCGAAGCGCTCGATCCGATCCCCGTCGGTGGGGACGGTGCCGTCGCCAAGCCTGCGGCGAAGCCCGCGCCCGTCGCGAAGCCCGCGCCCGAGCCGCCCCCCGCGGCGAAGGCCGAGCCGCCCCCTGCAGCGAAGCCCGAGCCGCCCCCCGCGGCGAAGCCCGAGCCGGCACGCGAGCCGAGTACGTCGGGCTCCATGAAGAGCGTGTCGGGCTCGATGAAGGCCGTCGACTCCGGACCGAAGTCGGAGCCGCCGAGCTCGCAGGCGGCGCCGAAGAGCGAGACCCCGCCGCCAGGTGAAGCGCACGCGCCCGACGAAGGAAAGGTCGGAGAGCTGCGCGCGCAGCTCGCGAAGTTCGAAGCCGCCAAGCGTTGGGGTGAGGTCGCGAAGACGTTGGTCGCGCTCGTCGGCGTCCTCGCGGACGACTTCGATCGGGTCGAGGCCGCGCTGCGCGCTGCCGACATCTACGCGAACCAGCTGCGCAACCAGGTCGAGGCGATCAAGGCGTTCGAGCTCGTTCGTCAGATCGAGCCGAACAACCCGGTCGCGGTCGAGTTCCTCGTCAAGGCGTACGAGCAGCGCCGCGAGTTCGAGAAGCTCCTCGCGCTCCGTCGTCAGGAAGCCGACGAGCTCCCGGCCGGACCGGTCCGCGCTGCGAAGTTCGCCGAGCTCGCGCGCCTCGCGACCGAGAAGGTCAAGAAGCCCGAGGTCTGCATCGCGTACTGGCGCGAGGTCGTCGAGAACGACGAGACGAACCTCGAAGCCATCACGCAGCTCGGTGGGTTCTACGAGCGCGCGAAGGACTTCGCCGCCCTCGCGGGCATCCTCGAGAAGGAGGTCGAGCTCACGGGCGACCGCGCGAAGCGCATCGCCACGCTGAAGAAGCTCGGCACCATCTACGGCGATCGCCTCGAGAACGACGAGGGCGCCGTCGAGGCGTGGCGTCGTCTGCTCGAAATCGATCCGAACGACAAGCAGGCGCAGGAAGCGCTCAAGAAGAAGTACCTCGCGCTCCAGCGGTGGGACGATCTGGAGCAGTTCTACGCCGAGAGCGGCAAGTGGGACGAGTTCATCCGCGTCCTCGAGCAGCAGGAAGCGAAGGAGACGGAGACGCCGGCGAAGGCTGGTCTCCTCTTCAAGATCGCGCAGCTCTGGAACGATCGGAAGCAGAAGCAGGACCGCGCGGCGAAGGCCTACGAGCGGATCCTCGAGCTCGATCCGTCGAACCTCCGCGCCGCCGAGGCGCTCGTCCCGATCTACCAGCAGGCCGGCAACGCGCCGGCGCTCGCGAAGACCTACGAGGTCAAGCTCGAGCACGCGGACGACAACTTCGCCCGCCTCGAGCTGCTGCGCGACGTCGCCTCGTTGTACGAGACCAAGGTCGGTGAGCCGACCAAGGCGTTCGATCGCTATCGCTCGGCCTTCGAGATCGCCCCCGAGGACGAGCTCTGTGGCGACGATCTCGAGCGCGTGGCCGGTGCGACCGGTCGCTGGGAAGAGGTCGTCGACGCCTACAAGAAGGCGATCGACGGTCAGAACGATCCCGAGGTCCAGACGCGTCTGCGTCTCCGTCTCGGTCGCGTCTTCATCGACGAGCGCAAGATGGTCGACGAGGCGGTCGCGGTCTTCCGCGCCGTCTACGAAGCGAACCCCGAGAACGCAGACGCGCTCGCCGCGCTCGACCGCCTCTACAAGCAGACGGGCCGCCACGAGGACCTGCTCGGCATCTACGCGAAGCGCCGTGAGCTCGCGAGCACGACCGAGGAGCGCGCCGCGATCCTCTATGCGATCGCGCGCGTCCACGTCGAAGAGCTGAAGCAGCCCGAGAAGGCGATCGCGACCTACAAGGAAGTCCTCGAGGAGACGCCCAACGACGCGACTGCGCTCGCAGCCCTCGACGCGCTCTACCGCGAGACCAAGGACTGGCTCGCGTACGTCGACGTCCTTCGTCGCCGTCTCGAGCTGCAGAACGAGGACGCGACCACGGTCGACGTCAAGTTCCGCCTCGCCGACACGCTCGAGAAGCACATCGACGATCAGCGCGGCGCGCTCGACAACTATCGCGAGATCCTCCAGGTCAACGCCGGTCACGACGGTGCGCGCCTCGCGCTCGAGGCGATGCTCGAGAAGTCTGAAGACCTCGAGATCAAGAACGAGGTCGCAGGGATCCTCGAGGGGATCTACGAAGCCCGCGAGGACTGGGAGCGCCTGATCGGCGTCGTCGAGATCCTCGCCAAGTCCGAGACGGACACCGGTCGCAAGGTGGAGCTGCTCCGCAAGAGCGCTCGCACGGCGATCGGCATGGTCGGCGACGTGCCGCGCGCGTTCGACGCGCAGGCCCGCGCCCTCGCGACCGATCCGACGCACCCCGAGACGCGCGCCGAGCTCGTCGAGATGGCTGCGGCGAACGGCTCGTGGAAAGAGCTCGTCGCCGTCCTCACCAAGACCGCAGAGGGTCTCGAGGATCCGGCGCTCAAGCGCGACTACTACCTCCGGATCGCGAACCTCGAGGAGACCAAGCTCGGGAAGGTCGACGAGGCGGCGAAGGCGTACCAGCAGATGCTGGACATCGACCCTGCCGACGCCGACGCGCTCGCCGCGCTCGAGCAGCTCTTCTTCCGCACGCAGCGCTGGGACGATCTGATCAAGGTCGTGCAGAAGCGCATCGATCTGGCCGACGACGCGGGAGCCCGAGAGGCGCTCTACGGTCGCATGGCGTCGATCTACGAGACCAACCTCGGGAAGCCCGACGAGGCGATCTCGAGCTGGCGCGAGGTGCTCTCGATCGATCCGATGTCGACGACGGCGCTCGCCGCCCTCGAAGGCCTCTACTCACGCCAGGAGCGCTGGACCGATCTCGCCGACAACCTCGACGCACAGCTACGCCTCGCCGACACCGACGAGCAGCAGCTCGCGCTCATGCTCCGGCTCGCGCAACTCCGCGAGACGCGCATGGGTGAGGTCGAAGGCGCGGTCGAGATCTACCGTCAGGTGCTCGAGCGCGACTCCGCGAACTTCGACGCGCTCGCCGCGCTCGAACGCCTCGGTCAGGACGCGAAGTACGAGCTCGCGATCGCCGAGATCCTCGAGCCGATCTACAAGAGCTTCGGCGACTGGCAGAAGCTGATCGGCGTGAACGAGGTCTTCGTCCGCAGGAGCCAGGAACCGGAGCGTCGGGTCGAGCTGTTGCACCAGATCGCGCAGCTCTACGAGGACCAGGGCAATCTGCCCTCGCAGGCGTTCGACTCCATGGCGCGCGCGCTCGCGGAGGATCCCGCGAGCGATCAGACCATGGCCGGACTGCAGCGCCTCGCGGAGCTCACCGGTCGCTGGCAGGATCTCGGTCGCGTGCTCGACGAGCGCGCGGCAGCGATCACGGACCCGGCGCTCGCGAGCACGCTGCAGACCGCAGCGGCCCGCGTGCACGAGGAAGCGCTGCAGGACGTCGACGGCGCGGTCGCGCGCTATCGCCGCGTCCTCGAGCTCGATCCGGCGAACCTCCCGGCGGCCGAGTCGCTCGAGCGTCTCTTCCAGCTCTCCGAGCGTTGGCCGGATCTCTCCGCCATCCTCATGCTCAAGTCGGACATCCTCGACAACCTCGACGACAAGAAGCAGGCGCTCTTCTCGGCGGCCTCCATCGAGGAAGACGTGCTCCAGCGCGTCGACCAGTCGATCGCCGTCTACCAGAAGATCCTCGAGCTCGACCCCGAGGAGGAGCGAGCACTCGAAGCGCTCATGAAGCACTTCCTCGAGCTCCAGCGCTGGAACGACCTGCTCGACGTCTACCAGCGCAAGGTCGATCTCGTCGGCGATCCCGACGACAAGAAGCGCGTCCTCTATCAGATGGGCGCGGTCTGGGAGCGCGAGCTCAAGGACGTGAACAAGGCGATCGAGACGTACCAGCGCGTGCTGGAGCTCGACCCCGCCGACCTCACGGCCCTCGGTCGTCTCGACGTCCTCTACCAGGCGTCGTCGAACTGGGTGGAGCTCCTCGGCATCCTCCAGCGCGAGAGCGAGCTCTCGTCCGATTCCGGCGAGACGATCTCCTATCAGTACCGCATCGCGGAGCTGTACGAGACGCACCTCCAGGACGTGCCGCGCGCGATCGATCTCTATCGCGACGTGCTCAACGCGGAGCCGACCCACCAGCCGACGCTGCGTCGCCTCGAGGCGTTGAAGGACAAGGCCGCCGGGGAGACCCGCAGCGGCGGCGAGGAGGCCCTCGCGGCCGCCTCGGTCCTCGAGCCGATCTACGAAGGAAACGGCGACTGGGCGCGCTTGATCAGCGTGCTCGAGGTGCAGGTCAACCACGCGGAAGACCAGCTCTCGAAGGTCGATCTGCTCCACCGCATCGCGCGTCTCTACGACGAGCGGCTGAACGATCCGAATCGCGCGTTCGACACCTATGCCCGCGCGCTCGCGTTCAACAACGCCGACGAGAACACGCTCATCTCGCTCGAGTCGCTCGCCGACCGGACGAACCGCTGGCTCGAGGTCGCGCGTCTCTACGACGCCGTGCTCGACAAGCTCGCCGACACGCCGGACCAGTTCGTCTACCTCGGGCTGCGCACGTCGCAGATCTTCGAGGTGCAGCTGAACGACGTCGAAGGCGCCGTCGCGCACTACCGACGCGTCCTCTCCATCGACGACCAGAACCAGGCTGCGATCCGTGCCCTCGATCGGCTCTTCACGCAGACCGAGCGCTGGCAGGACCTCTCGCAGATCCTCGCGCGCGAGGCCGAGATCGGCCAGACGCCCGAGGAGATCCTCGAGTTCAAGTTCCGCCTCGGCGAGGTCCAGGAGCGCTGGCTCGGCGATCTCGATCAAGCGATCCAGGCCTACAAGGAAGTCCTCGCGGTCGAGCCGGAGCACGCAAAGGCGCTCGCGCGACTCGAGGCTCTCTTCGCGAACGGCCAGAAGCAGCTCGAGATCGGTGAGATCCTCGAGCCGCTCTACCGGCAGTTCGATCAGTACGAGAAGCTCGCGGGCGTCCTCGAGGCGCAGCTGAAGAACCTGCGCGAGCCGACGGAACGCATGTCGATGTACTACCGCATCGCGGAGCTCCACGAAGAGCGCCTCGCGGACGGTGGTGCGGCGCTCGCGGCCCACACCCGCGCGTTCAAGGAAGTGCCGCTCGACGAGCGCGCGCACGAAGAGGCCGATCGTCTCGCGGGCACCATCGCTGCCTACGACACGCTCGCCAACGCGTACGCCGACGTCCTCGGCATGACGCAGGAGCCTGCGGTCGTCCGCTTCGTCGGCGGGCGCCTCGCGAAGACGTTCGAGGAGCAGCTCGGCGATCAGCAGAAGGCGGAAGAGACCTATCGCTACGTGCTGAGCGTCGATCCGACCGACGTCACCACGCTCGAGAACCTCGATCGCATCTACGTGCAGTGGGGCGCGTTCGAGCAGCTCGCAGACATCCTCGTCAAGCGCACCAAGGCGAGCGAGGACCGGATCGAGCTCGTCGACTTCTACGCTCGCCTCGGCCAGGTCTACGAGGAGTCGCTCAGCCGCGTCGACGACGCGATCGTCGCCTTCCGCCGGATTTTCGACGAGCTCGACAAGCAGCACGAAGGTGCGATCGCAGCGCTCGCGCGCCTCTATCAGATCAAGGGCTCGGCCACCGATCTGCTCCAGGTCTACGAGCGCGAGCTCGAGAACGCGGTGGGTGACGTCGCCGAGGCCGAGATCCAGGCGAAGATCGCGAACCTCGTCGCCGACGCTCTCAACGACGTACCGCGCGCCATCGAGCTGTGGAAGCGCGTCCTCGATCTCCGCGGAGAGGATCCGGAGGCGCTCGGTGCCCTCGCGAATCTCTACGAGCGCCAGCAGATGTGGCCGGAGCTCGGTGACGTCCTCGAGCGCCTCGGCGACGCCGCGAGCGACGACGTCGAACGTGCGGGGCACCTCGCGCGTCGCGCCAAGATCTTCACCGAGAAGCTCCAGCGCGACGACCTCGCCCTCGACGAGTGGCAGCGCGTCCTCGACATCAACTACGAGCACGTGGCAGCGCTCCGGGCGATCGCCGACATCCGGCGTCGTCAGGGCGATCACGCCGAGCTCGTGATGGCTCTCCAGAACATGGTCGAGCGCGCCTCGCGCTTGATCGAACAGCCCGAGCTCGTCGCGATCTTCCGCGAGCTCGGAAAGAACTACGGCGGCGTCCTCGAGCAGCCCATCGAATCCGCCGACGCCTGGCGCAAGCTCCTCGACCTCGCCCCCGGCGACTTCGAGGGCATGC
>JBKJQC010000047.1:0-4760 GCA_046593995.1 Polyangiales bacterium | reverse complement strand
GGCTGGCCGCGCACGTCGGCGAGATCCGCGAGCTCGTCGAGCGTATGCGTCGTTGCCTTGGGGATTTCGCAAGCCCGATCGAGCGTGCTCGTCCCCCGCAGGTGCTCGACGACGCCCGCGAGATCGTCAGCGACGTAGACGTCGAGGTCCTCGGCGCGCGCGACGATCGCGGCCTCGGCGCCGTTCGCGCGCGGGACGATCGCGACGGTCACGTCGCGGCCACGCGCACCGATCAAGCGCGGGAGCACGCCGCGCACGCCGTGGATCGTCCCGCCGAGCGAGAGCTCGCCGAGCAAGAGCACGCCGTCGAGACGTGACGCATCGAGCACCTCGAGCGCCGCGAGCGTGCCGATGGCGATCGGCAGGTCGAACGCGCTGCCGATCTTGCGCAGATCGGCGGGTGCGAGGTTCACCGTGACGTTGTGCGAGTGGAGCGCCACGCCGACCTGGGCCAGCGCGGCGCGGACGCGCACGCGGCTCTCGCGGACCGTCGCCTCCGGCAGGCCGACCACGTCGAAGGTCGCGGTGCCGCGCGCCGACTGAACCTCGACGCGGACGGGCTCCGGAGCGAGCCCGAAGAGGGCGACCGAGTGGGCGGTGGCGAGCATGACGACCCTTGGAGCGACGGTCGTGCCAGGAGCGCGGCTCGCTCGAACACCGACAAAACAGCTGTGATCGGGTCATCGTCCGCCGGCGGTGGCCGCGAATCCGCCGGCGCCGCCGGCGGCGCTTCTCTCCACGGTCACTCGTCGTCGTCGTCGGGAGGCGGCGCTGTCAAGCCGCGGGCAGCATGGCCGCGAGCGTCTCGCGGACGTAGCGCGCGGCGAGGCTCAGCGTCCGCTTCGCGCCGTCGGCCGTGCGTTGCACGGGAGGCGCGACCTCCATCACGTCCCCCGCGCAGATCGAGACCTCGCGACCGAGCCTCCGGATGAGCTCGACGAGGAAGTCGGGCTCGAGGCCGAACGGCTCGGGCGTCCCCGTCGCGTCGGCGTGCGACTCGTCCGTGCCGTCGATGTCGTTCGAGAAGTACACCGAGCGCACGTCCGTCGTCTTGATGTGCGCGAGGATCGCGTCGAGCGCAGCCGTTGGGTCCCGGAGACACTCCTCCGCCCAGAACTGCCGCACCCCCAACGTCGACTCCCAGTGCTCGCGATCGCGTCGCGAGGCGCGGGTGCCGACCTGCACCATGCGTCCGCCACGTCCGAGGAGATCGTTCGCATGGAAGGACCACGTTGCGAAGCAGTACTTCACGCCGAGCCGCTCCTCGAGGAGATCGGTGTGCGCGTCGGGCTGCACGATTCCCCACGGTCCGCCGTGCACGCGACGCGCGCGGTGCAGCGCCGCGGCGACGGGCCACGCCGTCGAGTGGTCGCCGCCGATCACGAACGGCGCGACGCGGGGGTTGAGCAGGAAGACGAGGTCGAGCGCGCGCTCCGCGATCGAGAGCGGCGAGACCGGCAAGAGCACGTCCTTCGCGGCGTGCGGGTAGAGCGCGCGCCGCGACGCTTCGAGCTGCGCCGCGCTCAGCATGTCGTCGTGGAGGAGCTGCGGGACGACGAACACGTCGCCGATGTCGACGACCCCGTTCCGGTCCATCCAGGCGCGGTAGTCCTTGTCTTGCTCGAGCAGCGTCGCGCGTACGGCCTGCGGACCGAGGTTCGCGCCGCGCAGGTACCCGGCGCCCACGTCCGAGGGCACGCCGAGGATCACAATGCGCGCCTTCGCGATCTTCTCGAGCCCGTCGCGGAACAGCCGGAGCACGTCCTCTTCGCGATCGACCCCGTAGAGCTGACGCTGGACGGCGAGCTGCTGCTCGCGACCCGTCGAGACGACGTAGAGGCCACCGGCCGCGGGACGGAGGAGCAGCGCGAGCTCTTCGATCGGAGTCATGGAGCTCCGATCCTACCGCGGCGTCGCGACGCCAGGTGGGAGGGGCGGGGCGACCCGCTGCGCGAGCGCCCAGCGCGCGGCGTCGCGCACCACCTCGCTCGGATGCTCGGCGACGATCCGCGCGAGCACGGGCTCGGCGCCTTCTTCGTGCGCGAGCGCGAGGCACGCGTTGCGCGCGAGGCCCTCCTCTCCGGCGCGATGCAACGGCGTTCCCTCGGCGATCTCGGCGAACGTGGGGGCCCCCGGCATCCCGAGGGTCGCGAGGTCCGTCAGGCCGAGGGTGCTCCATCGCTCGTGGGGACGGTGGCGTGCTGCGAGCTCCGAGGCGGGACGCGACTTCGCGTTGTGCGGACAGACGTCCTGACAGACGTCGCAGCCGAACACGTGCTCCGAGACCGCCATGCGCAGGCGCACCGGGATCGGTCCGCGCTGCTCGATCGTCGCGGTCGAGATGCAGGCGCCCGCGTCGAGGACGAAGGGCGCGACGAATGCGCCCGTCGGACACGCGTCGAGGCAGAGGGTGCAGCGCCCGCAGCGCTCTTCGATGGGCGTGTCCTCCGCGAGCTCGAGCGTCGTGACGACCTCGCCGAGGAGCAAAAAGCTGCCGAGGCCGGGCGCGATCACGAGGCCGTTCTTCCCGACGAAGCCGACCCCGGCGCGCGCAGCCCACGCGCGTTCGAGCACGGGCGCGGTGTCGCTCATGGGGCGCGCCTGCACGTCCGGGCCGAGCGAGCGCACGTACGCCGCGAGCCGACGCAGCTTCTTGCGCAGGTAGTTGTGGTAGTCGTGCCCGCGCGCGTAGCGGGCGATCTTCTGCGCGAGCGGCGGATCGTCTGCGTCGTCTGGTCGGTCGTAACGTGCACCGACGACGACGACGCTCCGCGCACCCTCGAGGATGTCCGACGTGTCGAGGCGTCGCCGCACCTCGACGTTGTCGGCGAGGTACCCGAGTGGGCCGTGCAGCCCGCGCTCGAGCGCGTCGCGATACCGCGCGTGCTCTACGTCGAGCGGCGCGTCGGCGCGCGCGACGCCGCACACGGCGAACCCGAGCTCGCGTGCGCGCGTCTTCACGAGTGCGGCCGCAACGGCTCCGTCCATCCTCGCGGTCATAGCGTATGCTCTCGCCCCGCGTGACCCGGGAGTCTCCGAAGGACGAGAAGAACGACGCGACGAGCTCGCGCTTCGTGTGCGCCTGGGCAGGCGGACTCCGCGTGGGCTTCGAGATCGACGTCGTCCAAGAGGTCCTCGCGCCGCGCGCGGTGACCCGCCTCTTTCATGTGCCGGCAGCGCTCCTCGGCGTCGTCAACCTGCGGGGCGACATCCTGCCGGTGCTCGATCTCGGCGCGCTCCTCGTCGACGGGCCCCCATCGAACGCGCACGAGCGGAGACGCAGCGGCGAGAGCGACGCGCGGTTCCTCGTCCTGCGCGCGAAGGTGGTGCTCGAGAGCGGCGACTCGCGCGTCGCCACCTTTGCCGTACGGGTCGCGAGGCTCGATCCGCTGCGCGACGGCGGCGACGTCGAGCCCCTGCCGCCGGGCGCCCCCGAAGCGGCCGCGCGTCTCGCGCGCGGCATCGTCGGTGGAGCTGGGCCTTCGACGCTGATCGTCGATCCGGACAAGCTCGCTGCGCTCGAGTCGCTCGCCCTGCTCCGTTAGCGCCCCATGTTGTACTTCATGTCGAACTCCTGCTGCGACATCGTCGCGAGCTGGATGATGTCGACGATCTGACCGATGCCGCAGAGGCCACCGGTGAAGAGATAGAGGAGCCCCATGCCGGTCTGCCGCAGGTAGAACCGCTGCATCCCGAAGATGCCGAAGAAGAAGGCGACGCACGCGAGGATGAGCGCGACGTCTTTCTTGCGCGCGTCGGGACCGACCATCCCGCCGCCGTACGGATTGACGTGGTTCTGCACCACGATCATCGGCTGACCCTGCTGCGGGTACTGCCCCGGGTACCCGGGCTGACCGTACGGCTGCTGACCGTAGGCTTGCGGCGGAGGCGCATAGCCCGGTCCCTGCTGCGGGTAGCCCTGCTGCGGATACTGCTGCTGCTGCGGGTACTGCTGCTGCTGTGGGTATCCCTGCTGCGGATACTGCTGCTGCTGCTGCGGGTAGCCCTGCTGCGGGTACTGCTGTTGCGGCTGCGGGTAGCCCTGCTGCGGGTGCCCCTGTTGCGGATAGGCGCCCGGCGGCGGATAGGCGCCCGGCGGCGGCCCTCCCTGCTGCTGTCCCGGCGCGTGGCCGTAGGGGCCCTGCCCGGGGGGCGCACCGTGTCCCGGCGGCGGGTATCCCGGTGCACCCGGAGGAGGAGGGTTGCGAGGGCCGCCCTGGTTGCTCATGGCGAGAGCCTACATGACGGAGCGCGCCGCGATCGAGCGGCCGCGTCCGCACGCGCCAGATCAGGAGCGACGTAACGAACGACCGGGCGGAAGGACGAGCCAGCATCCGTTTGCTCGGTGGTGGGGGCGTGCCTAGAGTCAGCGAGGGAGATTCTTTGGACGACCCTTCTCGACCGAGAGGACCGACGCACCCGCTGAGCGCGGGCGGCGATCCGAACGCGCCTGTGCCGGATGGAGCGTATCCCGCGCCGCATCCGCCGCAGGCGCACGCGCTCGTTCCCTCGCACAGCCCCTACCCGATGGCGCCGTACGACTATGCGCAGCCGCACCCTCCGAACCCGTATCCGCCGGCGTACCCGCCCCCTGCGTACGGACCTCCGGCGTACCCGCCGAGCCCGTATGCGCCGAACGTGCAGGTGCACGCCGCGATGGCGATGCCCGGCGTCAGCGTGCACATCTCGAACGTCGTCGGCCCCCAGCCGATGATGGCGCCGCACATGATGCCGCAGCACATGATGCCGCAGCACCACCT
>JBKJQC010000757.1:0-5733 GCA_046593995.1 Polyangiales bacterium | reverse complement strand
GGGGCGCCTGCGCCGAAGCCGACCCACGTGCCGCGACCACCGGCGCCGGTGTACGGCGGGCCGCCGCCGCTCGTACCGCGACCGTCGACGATCTACGGCGGACCCCCGAAGCCGCCGGCGGGCATTTTCTAGGACCGACCGAGCCTCACATCACCCGTAGCCGCGCTTCAGGAGCATCTTCGCGTCGGCGTGGAAGATCGCGTCCGAAGGGATGTCGAACTCGAGCGCGTCGGCGATCCGCACGATCACGTTGAACGCGGCGCAGACGTGGGCGGCGTCGCGCAGCTCCGCATCGGTGACACCGGCGGCGCGCGCGGCGTCTGCGTCGTCCCTCTCGAGCGCGTCGGGCGCGAGGGTCATCTTCTCGAGGAACGCGAGCGTCGCGCGCAGCTTCGCGGAGATGCTCGCAGTCCGGTAGTCCGCCAGCACCGCAGCCGTCATCTCGTCCCCGAGCTCGATCGACGCGACCGCGCCGTGAGCCTTCGTTCAGAATACGCATTGATTGAGGCGCGAGGTGAACGCCGCGAAGAGCTCGCGCTCGCCCACGCTCCACGGCGACGGTCCGCGCAGCACGCTCTGCAGCCATCGACCGAACGGACGGCCGAAGAGCTCCGGACGGTAGAAGACGGTCTTCACCACGTCCGGCGGCTCGTGGCGCGTGACGAGCCGGATGGCGGAGATGATCAGCTTCTCCTTGAGACGATGGCCGGTGCTCACGCGTGCGAGCCGCATCACTTCCCCCCGATGACGGCGAGCGCTCTTTCGAGCCGCGACATCCCCGCACCGACGGCGGCCGCGAGGACGACCTCGAACAGCGCATCGTCTTTGTGTCCTGCGCGCTGCAGGCGCGCGAGGTCCCCGTCCTCGACGGCGTAGGCTTCCTCGCGCACCTTCGTCGCGAGCAGAGCGAGATCCGCGGGGAGGGGGCCGCTCTCGCCCGCGGCGGCGTGGCGCTGCGCCCGATCGAGGGTGCCCTCGCTGTCGAGCACTGCTGCCTTCAGGGCGCCGGCCAGCGCGGCGTGGGGATCGGGCATACCCCAGGATACCGAGAGGCGCTCGCGTAGACCACAACAGTGCTTGTGGCCCGGAGCCACCTTGGGCGAGATGTCTCTCGTGCCCACGCTGCAACACCGCGACATCGAGCGCATCGTCGCGATCGATCACTTCGAACCGCACTCGGTCCTCGGGATCCACCCCGTCGGCGACGACGTGCTCGTGCGCGCGCTCCGCCCGAACGCATCGCGCGTGCGCGTGATCCCCGATCACGGCGCGCCGATGGAGGCACAGCGGATCCACGACGGGGGCCTGTTCGAAGCGCGCTTTCCGGGCGCGAAGCAGGCGTTCTCCTATCGCCTCGAGGTCTCCTACGGCGAGAAGGTCTTCACGCATCGTGACGCGTATGCCTTCTTGCCGACGCTCGGCGAGCTCGACGTCCACCTCGCGAGCGAGGGGAAGCATTACCGCCTGTGGGAGCGCTTCGGGGCGCACGTTCGTACGCTCTCTTCCACAGGAGAGGGGCCACCGACAGTGCGCGGCACGTCGTTCGTGGTGTGGGCACCGCAGGCACGACGCGTCAGCGTGGTCGGCTCCTTCAACGACTGGGACGGGCGCCTGCACCCGATGCGGCGCATGTCGCCGAACGGCGTGTGGGAGCTGTTCATCCCCGAGGTCGAGGACGGCGCGCTCTACAAGCTCGAGATCATCGCGCAGGACGGCACGCGCGTGCTCAAGCTCGATCCGTTCGCCTTCAGGACGGAGGTGCGTCCGCAGACCGGCGGCATCGTGCACTCGCTCGCAACGGACGAGTGGACCGACGCGCCATGGCTGAAGACGCGCGCAGAGACCGATCCGTTGAGACGGCCGTGGTCGATCTACGAGGTGCACCTCGGCGGCTTCATGCGCGTTCCCGAGGAGCGCGGCCACGGCGCGATCGATCTGCCCAACGGCGGCCACACCGGGCGCTGGCTCAGCTACCGAGAGATCGCCCCGAAGCTCGTCGAGCACGTGAAGAAGACCGGCTTCACGCACATCGAGTTGATGCCGATCACCGAGCATCCTTACGACGGCTCGTGGGGGTATCAGGTCACCGGTTACTTCTCGCCGACCTCGCGCTGGGGCTCTCCCGACGATCTCCGCTACCTGATCGATCAGCTCCACGCGGCAGGGATCGGGGTGATCCTCGACTGGGTCCCCGCGCACTTCCCGCGCGACGCGCACGGCCTACGTCGCTTCGACGGGACGGCGGTGTACGAGCACCTCGACCCGCGGCAAGGGGAGCACGCGGACTGGGGCACGATGGTCTTCAACTTCGGCCGCCCCGAGGTGCGCAACTTCCTGATCGCGAGCGCGCTCTTCTGGCTCGACCAGTACCACTTCGACGGTCTCCGCGTGGATGCCGTCGCGTCCTTGCTCTACCTCGATTACTCGCGCGACAACGGCCAGTGGGTCGCGAACAAGCACGGCGGCCGCGAGAACCTCGAGGCCATCGAGTTCCTCCGCGAGCTGAACGAGGTCGTCCACGCGCGGCACCCCGGCGCGGTCGTCATCGCCGAGGAGTCGACGGCGTGGCCCGCTGTGTCACGCCCTGTCTACACCGGCGGTCTCGGGTTCACGTTCAAGTGGAACATGGGCTGGATGCACGACACCCTCGCGTACTTCCAGATGGACCCGTTCTTCCGACGGTTCCACCACGCGAAGCTCACGTTCGGGTTCCTCTACGCGTGGAGCGAGAACTACGTCCTGCCGCTCTCGCACGACGAGGTCGTGCACATGAAGGGCAGCTTGTTGAACAAGATGCCCGGAGACGAGTGGCAGAAGTTCGCGAACCTGCGCGCGCTCTACGCGTATATGTGGGCGCACCCGGGCAAGAAGCTCGTCTTCATGGGGGCGGAGCTCGCGACGTGGAGCGAATTCAGCGAAGCGCGCTCCCTCGACTGGCACCTCCTCGACAAGCCGCGCCACCGCGGCGTGATGGAGCTCGTCTCCGATCTCAACGCGCTCCTCACGTCGCACCCCGCGCTCCACGAGAACGACATCGAGCCGGCCGGCTTCCAGTGGATCGACGCGAACGACAGCGAGCAGAGCGTTGCGTCCTTCCTCCGCTTCGATCGCGCGCGTCGGCGCTTCCTCGTCTGCGTCGTGAACGCGACCCCCATCGTGCGGCACGGCTATCGGATCGGTGTCCCCATCTCGGGCGAATACGTCGAGCGCATCAACACCGACTCGGTCGACTACGGCGGGAGCGGCGTCGCGACATCGGACGGCGCGCTCGTGGCCGTCGCCAATCCCTTCCACGCGCTCCCCGCGTCGCTCACGCTCACGCTTCCGCCGCTCTCGACCGTGTGGCTCGAAGGCCCCGAGCTCCCGGCGAGGCCCGTCGAGGAACTGCCCTCGAAGAAGGCGCCTGCCTGATCAGCGACGACGGCGACGCGAGAGCAGCCCGAGCGCAGCCGAGAAGCCGGTCGCGAGGCCCGTCCGGTCCCGACGATCGTCAGCCGAGCCGTTCGAGGACCGCGACGACCGCTTCCGGGCTCTTCTCGGCGAGCACGCGGAGCATTTCTGCGTCGAAGAGGGCCAGCATCGCGCCCGCCTTCGCCGTGGCGCTCGTCGCCGGCGCGATGGCGTGCATCGCATCGCGCACGCCGAGGAACCGGTCGGCGTCGATGACCGCGACCGGCGGCTTCGCGCCACGCGGCCCTTCGTGGACCTCGACGGCGCCGCGCAGGATCAGCGCGGCCACGGACGGCCGCTCGTCCGCGGGCACGAGCAGCGTGTCCTCGTCGTAGACCTGGATCTGCTTGATGCACGCGAGGAGCTCGTCGCGCACGATGGCCTCGAGCTGACTGAGGCTCTCGTGCATCGAGAAGAAGGAGTCGATGCGATGGAGCGACTTCGTCGCCTCGATGCGGTGCCGGAGACCGGCGTTCGACTTCATCCCGTCCTTGAGGACGCTCGCGTCGATCACCCACACCTCGCTCGGACGCTCGGCGCGCAAGGTCGCGCTGCAGCGCGGATCGTCGTCGACCAGCACGCTCGACTCGCCGAGGAGCCACCCCGGGAAGCAGCTCCGGACGAGGCGCGTGCCTCCCTCCGGGGTCTCGAGGTGCACGCCGAGGAGCCCGCTCTTGACGACGAAGACGTTCCGCGAGGGCTCGCCCTCGCGCACCAGATCTTCATTCGCGGCGAGTTTTCGCAGCACCAGGCTCGACCACAACCAATCCCGCTCGTTCTCGGGCAAGGTGTAGAACTGCGGACACTCGAAGATCGAGTCGACGGGGCGCAGCTTCTCGCGGCCGTCCTCGAGCAGGCGGCGGATGAGCGAGGTCTCGTGCGCTTCCGAGCCCATGAGCTCCCGGGCGAGGGCGGAGAGCTTCTCGAGCGTGTTGAGATCGAAGCGGTCGGCGAACTCGCGCGCCGCAGCCTCGAGGTGCGTCAGCGCCATGACGTTGTCGCCGAGCTTTCGCTCGATGACCGCCATCCACACGAGCACCGCGCCCTTCTGCTCGGGATCGGCGAGGAGGCGCGGCATGAGATCGCGCGCGCGGCGGAGCGAGCGCTCGTCGGCCGATGCGGCGAGGGCCGCGGCCTTCGCGTAGAGCGCGGGCCCGCTGAGCGCGTCGAGATCGTCGGTGCTCTTCACCGGCTCTTCGTCGCCGAAATCCATCAGCTCGCCGAGGTCGCTGACGCTGAACGCGGCCTTCTCCTCCGGAGGGCGGCGCACGATCTCGAGGAGCTGCTCGAGCCCGAACGGGTTCACGACGTTCCCCTCGTCGTCCACCTCGAGCGACGAGACCGGGATGTCTCCGCCGTTCGCCGGGATGACGACGCGCGCGATCCAGGTCCCGCCCGCTGCGCGACGGACGCGGCGCATCTCGCGGAGCACGACGAGCTTTCCGAACTCCGAACGGAGCCAGTCGCCGAGCGCCTGCACCACTTCTTCGCGCGTCACCGAGCAGAAGTGTACGGCGCGCTTCGCGACCGCGGACAAGAACGCCGCCGGAACGTCCGCGAGCGCAGTGCGTCACGCGCGTCGGGGAGCTCTTACGGGTCTTACGGGTGCCTTCACGGAAGGAAAATGCGCGGACGCTCGTCGGGAGCGAGCTCCACCTCGACACAGTCGTCCGCCGTGCCGTCCTCGAAGACGAGGCAGGCGAAGTCGACCTCGCTGCGGATCTCGGGCGACAGCGCCTCGAGCGCGATGAGCGGGTGGTGCCAGGTGCCGGGGCGGTACGTGATCCCCTCGCTGCCGACGACGAACGCCGAGAGCGTCGACAGATCCGGACAATCGACCCTACCCGATTCAGCGCCGGCCTGGACGTGACCGAGCGCCACGACGACCAAGTACTTCCGCGCGTTCATCGGGATGAACAGCTGCGTCGAGCGCGGGTGCTTCTCGAGGAGCGTGACCTCGAAGGGGAAGGTCGCATACGGCGCGCAGCGGAAGAGCGAGACGTGCGGCCGCGCCTGTCCGGCCCGAAGATCCGTGAGCTCCGCGAGGTGCTCGAACTTGCGTGCGGTGCCCTGGTTCGCCGGGCGATGGGACCCCCGCGCGGAGATCACGTCACCGAACCGCGCGTAGCTCTCCGCGTCGAGCGGTCGCGCCTTCAGGTCGGGGCCTTTCTTCACGAGAGCGCCGATCGGTAGCACGCCTCTCAGAGCGCGAGCGACTCGAGGGCGAGCTCGTCGCGCAGCTTCGAGAGCTGACGGGCGACCTCGCGGACGTCGAGGCGGGCG
>JBKJQC010000600.1:0-5567 GCA_046593995.1 Polyangiales bacterium | reverse complement strand
CGTCGGCGCAGAACCCGCTCGCGCACTCGCTCCCCTGGGTACATGCGCGCGGCGCACAGCCCGTCGCCTGCGCATAGCTCCGGCATGCGCCCGTCCCGTTGCACATCCCGTCGAGCTGACACGCCGGCGTGCCGGAGTCCTTGCACGCGTTTCGCGGATCGGTGTCCGGCTTGGTCGGACCGCACTCGCCGTCGATCCCGGTCGACTTGAGCGTGGCGGAGCACGCATCGCACGCGCCGGCGCACGCCGTCGCGCAACACACGCCGTCGCGACAGAAGCCGGTGTCGCAGTCTGCATCGGCGCCGCAGGGCGAGCCTTGGTTGACGGTGATGCGCAGCGTCCAAGTCTCGCCCGTCGCTTGCTCGTGGAGGACCGCGACGTTCCCGGCTGTCGCGAACAGCTGCCCCGAGAACGTCGTCATGCTCGGCCGCGGTGACGGAGACCGCGACGACCACTCGGTGCCGCTCCAGACCCACGGCGAAGGGAGGTTCGTCGCGGCGACCTCTGGTGAGAGCACGATCTTGCTCCCGAGCGTCGTCATCGTCGCGTAGCGCGGGGGCGGCCTCGTCGTCGACGTGAGGTCGTTCCACGTCGAGCCGTCGTAGGACCACGTGTCGTCGAACGCCTGACCGGACGCAGAGCCGCCGAAGATCAGCGCCTTGCCCGAGAGCGACGCCGCAGCGTGGAGGAGCCTCGCCGGTGGGCTCTTGCCCGGCAGCTTCCTCGCCCAGCTCGCCCCGTCCCACTCCCACGTGTCGGCGATCGCGTTGTTACTGAGACTGCCGCCGAACATCACGAGCCGCTCCGGGGTGCCGATCGGCGCCATTGCGGCGTCTCGGATGGACGGCGGCGGCGTCGCGACCGTCTTCTTCTCCCACGTCGTGCCGTCGTACTCCCAGGTGTCGGCGCCGACGCCGGTACCGCTGTTCCCCGAGCCGCCGTAGACGACGACGCGTCGGCCGGCCGCTCCGAGGTAAGAACCCATCGTGTGCGTCGAGCGTGCCGGTGGAGACGTCGCGGGAGTCTTCAGCGTCCACGAAGATCCCGCCCATTCCCAGGTGTCCGCGAGGCCGCCGCCGCTGCTCCCTCCGAAGAGGACGACTTTGTCGCCGAACGACGCCATCTTGCCGTTGTTCCGAGGCCTCGGTCCGGCAGGAATGGCAGCGACCGACCAGTCGGTGCCGTCCCATTGTCGCGTGTCGGCCATCCTGCCGGCCACGATCACCTTCGAGCCGAACGACGCGCCACTGAGGAAATTGACGAAGATCGGCAACGGCGTCGTGACCGTCTTCTCGATCCACGCCGCGCCGTCGTACTCCCACGTATCGGTCCGCTCGTTGATGCTGGTCGCGCCGCCGGCGAGCACGATTTTCGTCGAAGACGCCGCAGCCAGCGCGAAGTTGCTGCGCGCGGTCGGCGTGTTCGTCGCGGTCGGGGTGGCGTGGGTCTTGTTCGTCCACGCGGTGCCGTCCCACTCCCACGTCTGGTTCGAATACGCGCTGCTCGCCGTCGCGCCTCCGAAGAGGACGACCTTGGTCGCGCCGAGCGCGGCCATGCGCAGACCGTTCCGCGCCGTCGGGGTGTTCGTCGTGGTGACCGTCGCCGCCGTGCGGTTCGCCCAATTCGTCCCGTTCCAGTCCCAGGTCTGGTTCGAGCGCGTCAGCGGGGAACCCGCGAGGCCGCCGAACAGCACCACCTTCGTCGTACCGAGCGTCGCGGCGCCGGCCTCGCGACGAGGCGGAGGCTTCAGCGCCGGCGTCTTCGGGCTCCAGTCTGCCCCGTCCCACTCCCACGTGTCGTCGTACATCGTCGAGCACAGGTCGCCCGGGATGGGGAAGGAGCAGCCACCGAACAAGACGGCCTTCGAACCGAGCGTCGCCATCGTGTGGTACGCGCGCGCCGGCGGCGACGTCGTCGGGTTCTTCAGCGTCCAGGACGCGCCGTCGAACTCCCACGTGTCGGAGACGGCGACACCGCTCTCGAGGAAGCCGCCGAACATGACGACCTTGCCGCCGAGCGTGGCCATCGCCGCGCCCGTGTGATTCGCCCAACTCGCGTACCGCGTCCACGCCACGGTTTCGACGACGGGATCGAGCGCGATCGGATACGTGAGCCCGCGCGTGTCGAGCGTCAGCGCGAGCCGGCCGTCGGACCACTCCATCGTCGCGTCGCGTCGCGCACCGTTCGCGTCGATCGCGAACGCCTTCGGGATGCGCAACCGGGCTTCTCCGCGGGTATCGACGAAGGCGAGCGCGCCCCCCTCTTCTCGTCTCATCGACGTGCCGGCGGGGAGCTCCACGCGCCATGCGAACGTGGACGGTGCCGACGCGTCGCGGAGCACGTAGAGGAGCTCCGCGAACGACTCGTCCGAGACCCACACCGCGTCGGTCCCCGCGAACGCGTCGCGATAGACTGCCCGACCGCTCTCGAGCTCGAGGCGCGCGGGACGTGCGCCCTCCGCGCGCCACGTCGTGGTGAGGCCGCTCGTCCGACCGACGCCGATGGTGGTCGCGCCGTCGAACGTCTCGGCGAGCTTCACGCCCACGTCGATCCGCGCCTCGCGTCGCGCGCTCCGGTAGCCGGCCGACGTCACGCGATCGTCGTCGCGCACGAAGCCGAGCGCCCCCGAGATCGAGACGCGCGCGTGCAGCTTTTCGTCGGAGCGCGTGATGCGACCGACGCGCGTGAGCGGGGACTCCACGTCGTCGGCCGCGTGCTTCGCCGCCCGCTCCGAGGAGCAACCCCAGGCGGAGAGCACGAGGACCGCCAGGAAGCACCGAGGGATGAAGGCGCGCATCCGGCGAATATATCGAGCCAACGCAAGGTCCGTCGGGCCGTTGTCGCGCCCCGATCGTCCGCCATCTCGCCGCCCGCCCGAGGTGTACGCACGGCTCGCACTGAGCCCTCGTGCGGTCGGTGAATTTGGCTCGACCAGCGCGTCGGCTCGGCCGTAGAGGCGCGGCGCTCGACGTGATGGTGCGCGCCGTCAGACAAAAGCTCGAAGCCGCGGATCCCGTTCGGGCGCCGCGGCTTCGCGAGACGAGGTTCTCGTTCGGTGAGCGTCAGTCCTTCTTCGGTTCGACTTCCTTCACGTTCGCCTTTGCGATGAGCAGGTCGAGGACCTTGTCCTCGAGGATCATGCCGATCAGCATCTGGCGGCGCTGCGCGTCGCGGTACTCGGCGCGGAGGCGCGCGACGTTCTTGCCGGTCTCCTCGGCGAGCTCGGCGAGGCCCTTCTCGATGTCGTCGTTGTCGACCGTGATCTTGTTGATCTTCGCGATCTCCGCCATGAGCAGGCCGGCGCGGACCTTCACTTCGCTGTCGACCTGGAGCTGTCGCTCGAGCTCCGGGTTCATCTGCAGGTTCTGACCGCCGCGGCGCGCCTGCTGACGGAGCTCCTGCAGCGTGAGCTGCATCTGCTGCTGCACGAGCGAGGGGGGCGCTTCGACCTTGTTCGCGTTCACGAGCGCCGCGACGAGGTTCGTCACGAGGGCCTGCTCTGCCTGATCCGCGAGGTTCTTCTCGAGCTTCTTCTTGGTGTCCGCGCGGAGGGCCCCGAGATCCGCGAACTCGCCGACGTCCTTGGCGAACTCGTCGTCGAGGTCCGGGAGCTTGCGCTCCTTCACTTCCTTGAGGTCGATGTGGAAGTTCGCCGTCTTGCCGCGGAGCGCGGGGTTCGCGTGGTTCTCCGGGAAGACGATGTCGACGTGCTCGTGGCTCCCGGCGGTCTTCCCGCGGATGCCTTCCTCGAGCTCCTTCACGAGCTTGCCTTCGCCGAGCTCCGCAGTGACGCCCTTGCCGGAGTCGAGCTGCTTGCCGTCGACGGTGGCGGTGAAGTCGATGGTGACGACGTCGCCGTCCTTCGCGGCGCGCGCCGGCTCCGGGACCGAGAGCGTCGCGTGCGCCTTGCGGAGCGCCTCGAGCGCCTCCTCGACGTCCTTGTCGGCGACTTCGGCCTTGGGCTTCTCGGCCTCGAGGCCTTCCCACTTCAGCTCCGCGATCTCGGGGCGGACCTCGAAGCGGGCCTTGTACTTGAGCGGGGTGGTCGCAGACGCCGTCTCGACCTCGACGCGCGGCTGCGAGAGCGGCTGCACGTTCTTCTCGGCGAGCGCCTGGTTCAACGTCTCGTCCACGAGCTTGCTCGCGACGTCGTTGAGGACCGAGCCACCATAGAGGTGCGTGAGCACGTCACGCGGCGCCTTGCCGGGACGGAAACCTTTGACCTTCGCCTTCTTCTGCAGGTCGCCGTACGCCTTGTCGAGCTCCTTCTTCACGCGGTCGGTCTCGACCGTGACCGAGAACTCCATGAGCACGGGGGTGAGCTGCTGGGTCAGGACTTCCATGGCGTCGCGGTACCTGCTGATGGTCTAGGGTCTAGGGTCTAGGGTCCAGGGCTCGAGAGCCGAGAGCTCGCGCGAGACCTACCCCTACCCGAGGGGGCGCGAACCTTGGTCGCAGCGGCCTGGCCTGTCAATTCCGCCGACGGGCCAACGCATCGAGGCCGAGGGTCGGAACGTCGCGCCCCCTTCGCGCGGGGTGTCGTGACGACGACCCTACGGGTCGACCCGCTCCGCTCGGCTCTTCTTGTACTCGTCCAGCAGGTGCCAGAAGCGCTCCCACGCCTCGCCGTCGTTCGACGACGTCTCGCGAATCGCGGCGATGGGACCGCACGACATGCTCCATCCAAACCGAGCCCGCAGGTAAGCCGGAAACTCGCCGTAAGACGCCAGACCGTCGTCCTTCACTCCGTGATCGAGCACCGCCAACGCATAGCCGGCTATCAACATCTCGAGCCCGGCGAGCTGTGCGCCTCGCTCGCAGTCAGATCCCCCGACGTAGATCCCGGGCCGCAGCCGCACGCGATCGAGCACCGAGTTACACGAGGGCATCGCCTCACGATAGCTTTTCGCACCCGCGAGGCTCGCGGGCTGCGCGTCGGCCCGGGTGCGCACGCGGCGACCCCCTCGAACGGCGACGACTCCAACGGCGACCATCTCGAACTCGCCGCGAGAACGCGGCGACATCCCCGCGAGCCTCCGACGGCGGCGCCGGCGATGGAGACCGCTGGAGCGCCGCCCCTGCTCCGGTCGTCAGTCGCCAGTCCGACACAGGACCACCCCGGCCCGCGGCGCGAGACGCTGACGCGGGCATCGCTTCGCTCCGTTCACGGCGCCACGTCTCACGTTCAGGTGCACGGGCTGGGAGCGCGATCGTGAGCCGGGCTCGTCGAGCCTTGCTTCGAGGCCCCTCCGGCAACACGAGCGGAGGCGACTGCTGCGCGACGACTCTTGCCGTGAACGTGAACGTGAGACGTGGCCGTGAACGAAGCGCTCTTGCGGGCAGCGAGGCGACCCATCGCCATCGACAAAAAGGGGTCGCCCCGATGGGAGGCGATCCATCGGGGCGACAGGGACGTGACGGGCTGATGCGGAAGATAAGTAAGTGCGTATCAGATAATGAATTTATGAATCACTCTTCGTCGAACAGATCGGTCTCGGTCTCGCTGTCGAACACCGACTCTTCGATCAGGTCGTCGAGCGAGAAGCCGATGCGGGAGTTGCCGGGGC
>JBKJQC010000504.1:0-3000 GCA_046593995.1 Polyangiales bacterium | reverse complement strand
CTCTGGAGGCGCTTGAAGAGGAGGCACACGTGGCGCGCCTGCACCGGGACCTCGCGCGTCGGATCCTCGCGCTCGGTGACCTTCCACCCGGACTCCTCGACGAGCCACGCGATGAATGCGCCGACCG
This sequence comes from Polyangiales bacterium, assembly GCA_046593995.1. Taxonomy (GTDB): domain Bacteria; phylum Myxococcota_A; class Polyangia; order Polyangiales; family JADJMO01; genus JALHOE01. The sequence goes on along the minus strand of JBKJQC010000504.1, from coordinate 2,873 downwards.
CGTCGGGGAGTGAGCCGTCGACGGCCTTGTTGGTGATCTTGCCCTTGTCTCCGTAGGGGCGCGGCACGGGCAGCGCGATGACGGACGGTCTCCCCGCGACGTCGTCCCGCACGGGTCGCAGCGGGACGTACGCGGCCTGCGTTCCGGCTTCGTTCGCGTGCATCTTCAGCGCGAACGCTCCGTTCACGGCGTCCTGGATGGACGGTGCGCTGCGGAAGCTGGTGACAAGGTGGAGCACCTCGGCCCCGTCGCCGACGAGCCTCCGCTTCACCTGCTCGTAGAGCGCCACGTCCGCGCGCCGGAACCGATAGATCGACTGCTTCGGATCGCCGACGACGAAGAGCTTGCCGGGAGGCGGGACGGCGCGCTGCCACTCGCGCACCGACGGATCGCCCGCCGCCAAGAGCATCAGGATCTCGGCCTGGAGCGGATCGGTGTCCTGGAACTCGTCGACGAAGAGGTGCGTGATGCGCGCCTGCAGCTCGCGGCGCACGTCGTCGCAGTCCCGCACGAGATCCCGGGTGCGCAACAGCAGGTCGAGGAAGTCGAGCCGACCCGCGCGCGCCTTGAGCTTCTCGTACTCGGCGGCGAGCGGGGTGAGCTCGGCGTGGAGGACCGCCGCGAGATCGGCGCTCGTACGCGCGTCGAACCCCTCGAGCTCGCGTTTCAGCAGCTCCTTCTGCGCCTTCACGTCCGCGCGCGGGAGCTTCCCGCGCTGGTACCACTGGGCGTAGCCGTCGTATTTCCACTCCCACGCGGAGGCGAGCTCCCGCAGCTCGGCCTCGAGGCCGTCGTGATCGCGTTCGCGGATCGCTTCGCGGCGCTCGACCTCGCGCACGAACGTCTGGATGCGCAGGAAGATCTTCCGCAGCCAGTCCTCCTTGCGGTCCGCCGCGTCGGCCAGCGTGGACGCTTGCGCGAGGAGGTCGACGATGCGGTCGATCTCGCGGTCGCGATCGAACGGATCTCTCCGCCAGGGCGCGGGGAAGTCCCGGTGGTCGAGCAGCTGGAACGCCGCGTCGCGCAGGACCTCGCGCGGTGAGAGCGCATCGCGCCCGCGGCGGCGGCGGCGGAGCGCGCGACGTACGCCCTCCGGCGGAGCCTCGAGCGCGCGCTGGAACCACAGGTCGAAGGCATGATCGAAGAGGCGTCGGGCTTCGTCGTCGGGCGCGACCTGGAACAGCGGATCGACGCGGGCCTCGACGGGGCGCTCGCGCAAGAGGTCGACGCAGAGCGAGTGGATGGTGCTGATGCGCGTCTCTTCGAGCTGCGCGAGCGCCTTGTCGAGGCGCGCCCGCTCGTCGGATGACGCGTCTCGCCGCGCGGACTCGAGCGACGCGCGGAGGCGTAGCTTCATCTCGCCGGCGGCCGCTTCGGTGAACGTCACGGCGACGATGCCGCGCAGCTCACCCTCGCCGCGTCGCACGATCGAGACGATGCGGGAGACGAGCGCCGTCGTCTTGCCCGTCCCCGCGGCGGCTTCGACGAAGAACGTGGACCGCAGATCGTCGCGGATGCGCTCGCGGGCGCGCGCGTCTTCCAGAGGGCGCAGCGGGCGGCTCACGGCGTCTCCCTGAGCGTCCGGAGGCGCACGAGGCGGTCCTTCGGCTTCGCTTTCAGTCGTTGCTCTTCGTGCGGGCCGCAGACCGAGCGGTAATCGCACCACGTGCACGCGCCTTGTGCAGGTGCTGCGGGGAGGAAGCCGGTCGTGAGCGCCTCCGACACGACCGACACCACCTCGGCGGCGGCGCGGCGCGCGTAGTCGTCGAGCGGGATGACGACCTCCTTGTACTCGCCGGCGTGCGTGCAGAAGTAGAGGCGGCCTCCCTCGACCTTGGCGTCGGGGAAGAGCTGCTCGAGCGCGAGCGCGTAGAACACTGGCTGCAGCGTCTCGCCGCCGCCGATCACCGCGTCGGGGCTCGTGCGTGCCTTCCCCGTCTTGTAGTCGGAGGCGCGGAGGGTGCCGCGCTCGCTCCGCTCGACGACGTCGATCGATCCGCGGAGCTTCAGCCCACCGGCGATGACGACCGGCTGGTCTTTGCTCGACGGATCTTCCGCGCGACGATGGGGGAGCCCGAACGAGAGCTCGAACTTCCACGGAGTCCACCCCACCGAAGAGGGGGGCGGATCGATGGCGCGCGCGAGCCACTCGCGCACGTCGGAGCGGACGGAGGTGATCCCGTCGTCCCACACACGATCGATCGCAGGGGCGAGCTCGTCGCGGTATCGCAGAGCGACCCTGTCGACCGTCGCGTCGAGGAGCGCGCGGGCGTGCCCGCGATCGTCCTCGCGCAGGGGGAGTCTCCCCTGGTTCCGCAGCTCCTCGTGCAGCTCGTAGAGCACCTCGTGGACGAGCGAGCCGCGCTGCAGGGGATCGAGCTCTTCGATCGCCTCCGGTGCCTCGCGCGGCGCGAGGCGGTGAATCGCCTGGAGCACGAAGCGATAGGGGCAGGCCGCGAAGTGTTGCAGCGCGGTCGGCGAGTACGAACGTCGATCGAGCGCGTGCGCGGCGAGCGCCGGCTTCGCCGAGGGATCGAGCTCGACGAGCCCGTCCGCGGACGTCCAACGTCGGATCCAGCGGCGCGCCCGCGCGCGGAGGGCGCGCGCGAGGTGCGCGTTCTCGTGGAGCAGATAGTGCGCGGTTCCCTTCGTCTCGTGATCGGGACGACGGAGGAGCGACGCCAAGACGGCGAGATCGTGCTCCGCGTCGTCGATCGCGTGCGCGGGGGAAGCGGGCGCCGGCCAGCCGAGACGCGTCGCTGCGCCTCCTTCTCCGTGGAGGCCCTCGTGCTCGGCGCGGCGCGCGAGCTCGTCGAAGCCGGAGAGCATGCCCTCCGCGGCGCGGAGCACCTCGTTCTACGGCCTCGAGGTGC
>JBKJQC010000469.1:0-4064 GCA_046593995.1 Polyangiales bacterium | reverse complement strand
TGTCCCTCGGAAGCAGCGAGCCGCGTGCGCTCGCGGTGTTGCCCCTCACCCCTTTCGACGACGACGCGCGGTCGCTCGCGGAAGAGATGGCGGAGGCGCTCGGCGACGCGGCAGCTTCGCTCAAGGGTCTGCGCACGATCGCCACCGCGAAGGTGCGCGCGGCCTCGTCGGCGGCCGACGCGGACGCTCCCGACCCGGTCGCGCTCGGGAAGACGCTGGCGGCGTCGCTCGTCCTCGAGGGAGGTCTCCGCGTCGCGGGCTCGCACGTCCGTGCGCGGCTGCGGCTCGTCGACGTCGAGAAACGGTCGATCGTCTGGGCCGAGCGCGTCGACGGCACGAGCGAAGATCCCTTCGCGCTCGAGGACGATCTGGTGCGCGTCGCCACCGAAGCGCTGAAGGCGCGCGAGTCGAGCGATCCGGCGCGCGGCGGTCCGCCCGATCCGAAGGTGCGCGAGATCCACGAGCGGGCGCGCGCCGCGTACGGCAGGTTCGCGCTGCCGCACATCCGCGAAGCCATCGCCATCCTCGAGGAAGGTCTGAAGCGCTACCCGGGGAACGCGTGGCTCATGAGCCTCCTCGGCGCGGCCCTGGCGCGTGCCTGGCTGCAGACGGGCGCGCGCGATCGCGATCTCATCGCCTACGCCGAAGAGATGTCGCTCCGGGCGCTCGCGGTCGACGCGACGATCGGCGACACGTTCCACACCATCGCCGTCCTCCGCGGACACGAGGGGGAAGGCCGCGCGTCGGTGAAGGCCCTGCACGAGGCGCTCGCACGCACGCCGCTGCACGCCGAGGCGCATCAGGATCTGGGCAAGGTGCTCATCGAGACGGGGTACGTCGACGAGGGGCTGCGTCGGCTCGAGCTCGCGCTTCGCCTCGACTCGAACTTGCTCCTCTCCTGGTTCGAGATCGCGCGCACGCAGGCGCTCCTCGGCGATCGTCCCGCGGCCGAGCAAGCGTTGGTCCGCGCGACATCGATCGGCGGGGAGGTGTCGGCGATCTTCCCGCGGCTGCGCCTCGTGATCTGGTGGGGCGATCGCGCGTGGGCCGCGAAGACGGCGGAGCTCATCGACTCGGTGAAGACCGGTGCGAGCTGGGAGCTCGCGGGGCCGCTCATGCGCGCCGCGGCCGCAGGCGAGCCGTACACGAAGGCACGCGAGATCTTCGAGGGGATCGCGTCGGACGCGAGGGCCGCGCCGCGCCATCGCGCGTTCATGTACGAGCTCGCGGCCGAGTACTACGGCTCCGTCGGTTGGGCCGAGGACTGCATCGACGCCATCGAGAAGGCCTCGGAGCTCCCGATGGTCGATCTCTTCTGGATGGATCGCTGTCCGACCATCGCGCTCGTGCGCGACGATCCGCGCTTCTCTCGCGCGCGCGCGACCGTCGCCGCGCGCGCTGCCGAGATCTGGGGCTGACTCACTTCTTCAGTGAGAGCGCGCGTTCGCGAAGATCTTGTCGAGGACCGCGTCGAGCGCGTCGAGGCTCGAGTACGAGACCGAGATCTCGCCCTTGCCGCCTTGATCGCGCACTTCACAGCGCGTGCCGAGCGCGGTCGAGAGGCGACGTTCGAGGTCGCGCACCGAGGCGCTCTTCTGCGCCGGTGCCGCCGGCGTGCCGCCTTCGCCCTTCGTCTTCGTCTGCCGGGCGAGCGACTCGGTCTGCCGCACGCTCAGTCGTCCCCGGACCACCTTGTCGGCGAGCTTCGCGAGCTCGGCGTCGTCGGTCACCTGGAGGAGCGCGCGCGCGTGCCCCTCGGTCAGCTCGCCGCGGACGACGCGCTCACGCACGGGCGGCGGTAGGCGCAGCAGGCGGAGGGAGTTGGCGATCGACGTGCGATCCTTCCCGATGCGCTCGGCGAGCTTCTCCTGCGTGTAGGAGTGATCCTTGATCAGACGCTGGTAGGCCTCGGCGAGCTCGATCGCGTTCAGGTCCTCGCGCTGGACGTTCTCGATCATCGCGAGCTCGAAGGCCGCCGCGGGCGAGACGTCCTTCACGACGACGAGCACGTCCTTCAGGCCGGCGCGCTGCGCTGCCCGCCACCGTCGCTCACCCGCGATCAGCTCGTAGCGATCGCCCATCGCCGAGGGGGCCCCCGCGATCGGCGGTGCCTTGCGCACGACGAGCGGCTCGAGCAGGCCGACCTCGCGGATCGACTGCGTCAGCTCCTCGAGAGCCTTCTCGTCGAAGTACTGCCGGGGCTGCCCCTTCATCGGGACGATGCGCTCGATCGGGCACGTGAACACCGAACGATCGCCGAACCCGGTCGGCGCTCTATCCGCACTGACGGGGAGGAGGGCATCGAGGCCGCGGCCGAGCGCGCGTCGCGGCGGCTGCGGCGACGGGGGCTCGCCCTGCTTCTCGCTCACGCCGCCCCCTGGGCCGCGGCGTCGCGCGCGATCACTGCCTGCTTCTCGAGGAACTCACGTGCGAGCGCGAGGTACGCCTCGCAGCCTTTCGCGCGCGCGTCGTAGAGCAAGATCGGCTTGCCGTGCGAGGGCGCCTCGGAGAGCCGCACGTTGCGCGGGATGACCGTCTCGTACACGTCGAAGTGTTTCCGCACCTCTTCGGAGACCTGCTGCGCGAGGTTGCTCCGCGGGTCGAACATCGTGAGGACGATGCCGTCGAGCGAGAGGTTTTCGTTGAGCCCGCGACGAACACGATCGATCGTGTCCATCAGGTAGGTGAGACCTTCGAGCGCGTAGTATTCGCCCTGCAGCGGGACGAGCACCTTGGTGGCGGCGACGAGCGCGTTCACCGTGAGCAGGCCGAGGGACGGCGGGCAGTCGATGAACACCTGCTCGTAGACGACGCCGCGCGACGCCGCCTCCTCGAGGACACGCGCGAGACGGATCGCGCGGTCGGACTCGTCGACGAGCTCGACCTCGACGGCGACGAGATCCTGGTTCGAGGGGAGCACGTCGAGGTGCGGTACGGCCGTGTGCACGACGACGTCCTCGAGCCGCGCGCGTCCGATGAGACAGTCGTAGATCGAGCGCGTCACCGAGCGCGGCGGGCAACCGACGCCGCTCGAGGCGTTCCCTTGCGGATCGAGGTCGACGAGGAGCGTTCGCACCTCCGCGACCGCGACGGACGCGGCGAGGTTCACGGACGTCGTGGTCTTCCCGACGCCCCCCTTCTGGTTCACCACCGCAATGATCACCGCGCCGCTCCGCTCCCCGAGGACATCACGCTCGCGGACGCGAGCGCCGGTCGCCGAGAGCGTTCGGGGGTATCCCGCACCCTCCCGTGACGCAATCTGCGACGGCGCTCGGCGCGGTGCGCACGGACATTCTCTCGCCCGGATCGGGCGCTCTCCGCCGTACGAAATCGTCGGTCGGAGGGCCGCGGCGCGCACGGGTCGACGAAGTGCGTGCACTTTCTTGGACCTCGTCCGAGTCGTGTGAGAGTGTGTCGGCAGATGTAGGTGAACGTGTGACGAACCCGATGCGCCGATCTTCACTCCACGCCGTGCTCACCGAAGTCGAGCCCACTCACCAGGGCGAGGCGACCACCGCACGGATCATGTCGGCCTTCTGGTCCTCGTCGCGGTCCCAGTGCGCGTCGCGCGTCGCGGCGATCGCTCCGGTGATCGACCTCGCGAGCCGCCGCGCCGCGCAGTCCGCCGCTCGCTGAACCGCTCGCTTCTCGTCTCGACTGCTCCGCCTCGACCGTGCCCTCGGTCTCTTCGTCACGCCTCCCCGGAACGACACGCCTCGTCGCGCCGGGCCCCTCGAAGTCCCCCATCTCGCGCGGAATCGCGCCCTCACGTCCCAATTCATAGGTGATGCATGCGTCCTTCCTTCTATCGCAGCTTCGAAGAGTTCGAGCGTGAGGAGCTCCGCCCCGGCAACTCCCGCATCGGCTTCTCGCTCGACGACCTGATCGAAGAGTCGGTGTTCGACAGCGAAGCCGAAGTCGATCTGTTCGACGAGGAATGATCCATAGATTCGTTATCTGACGCGCTCTTATCTCTTATCTTCCGCATCAGCCCGTCACGTCCCAGTCGCCCCGATGGATCGCCTCCCATCGGGGCGACCCCTTTTTTGTCGTGGCCTCGCCGC
>JBKJQC010000440.1:0-2502 GCA_046593995.1 Polyangiales bacterium | reverse complement strand
ACGCGGATCTCGCGGTAGCCGTGGAGCGCGACGACCTCGCGGATGGCTCGCTCGAGCGCGTGCCAGCGTGCGACCTCCGAAGGGAGGAGGTCGTTCATGCCTTTCACGCCTGAAATCGCGCGGGACATCGTCGGGGCCCGGGCTTCTACCGTCGCCACGCCCGGCGCGGCAAGCAGAAGCGCGCTCGCCACGAACGAGCGGGAACCGGACAGGCCGCCTCGCTCGACGATGGCGTGAGGGCGCGCGGCTGGTCTCGGCGGCAGGGCTGCGCTATTGCGGCGGCCATGCGGTCCTTCTCCCGAGCGGCCCTCCTCACCGCGCTCGTCCTCGGCGGCGCGAGCTCCGCCACGCGCGACGCACGCGCGCAGCAGACGATGAGCGTCGTCTACGTCGACGTCGATCACGTCATCAACGACTGTGACGAGGGCAAGGATGCCCAGGAGACGCTGAAGAAGGAGCAGGCCAAGCGCCAGGTCGAGATCCAGGCCCGCGAGGCCGAGATCAAGCGCTTGCAGGACGAGCTCGAGAAGCAGGCGAAGGCGTTCAGCGCTGCCGCGATCGAGAAGAAGGCCGCCCAGTACCAGCAGTCGGTCGTCGAGTATCAGACGATGGTGACCAAGTACAACAAGGAGCTCTCCGACCGAGAGCGCGAGCTCTTCGATCCGATCGAGAAGCGCCTGAAGGACTTGTTGCGCACGATCGCGCTCCGCGAGGGTTACGACATGATCCTCAACAAGCGGAGCGTGCCGTACGGCCGCAAGGATCTCGATCAGACCGAGAAGATCACGCAGGAGTACAACAAGATGTACCCCGGCAAGGCGCCCCCGCCCCCCGCGAAGACGGACAAGCCCGCCGGCGCCGGGAAGAAGCCTGCGGCTCCCGCTCCCGCAGGCCCCGCTCCCACAGGCCCCGCTCCCGCAGGTAAGAAGTGATGGCGATGAAGCGCACCTCGCTCGTGGGTCTCTGCCTCGCGCTCGCCGCGCCCGTCGCGATGAGCGCCGCGCCCGTCCTCGCGCAGACGACCACCCCCACGAAGATCTCGAAGGTGAAGGCGCGCGTCGCCTTCGTGGACGTCGATCGCTGCGTCGGCGAGACCGAAGACGGCCTGCGCGCGAAGTCGACGCTCGCGAAAGCACGCCTCCGTCAGGACTCGATCCTCCTCAGCATGGAAGATCGCATCCGCAGCATGGAGCAGCACCTGCAGCAGATGCTCAAGGTGCACCAGGCCTCGGGGAAGCCGCAGCCGCCGCCCGAGCTGCAGAAGCTCGCGATGGACTACCAGCGCGACATGCAGACCTACCAGACCTCGATGAAGCAGATGCAGGGTGACCTCGAGGGGCTCGAGAACCAGCTCTTCCTGCCGATCGAGAAGAAGGTGAAGGTCATCTTCACCAAGCTCGCCGAGGAGCGCGGGCTCGACATCCTCGTCGACCGGAAGTCGATGCCGGTGACGATGAAGCCGGATCTCGATCTCACCGAAGAGGTCATCCGTCGCTACAACTGGCCGAACGGTGTCGGCGTCGCGAAGCCGGCTGCCTCTGCGGCTCCTGCAGCGAGCGGTCCGGCCAAGCCGCCGGCACCGAAGCCCTCCGCGGCGCCCCCGCCCGCGTCGCCGAACTTCTGATGATCCGGCTCGCGCGCCCCGCGACGGTCGCGGAGCTCGTCACGATCCACGGCGGTGAGCTCGACGCCGGGCTCGATCCGACGACGGTGATTGCGACCGTCGGTTCTTCCGACGGCGACGGGGACCCCGACCTCGCACCCGTGCTCCACGAGCGCGGCGCGCGACGTCTCGGGGGTGCGCGCGTGTGGCTCGTCGCGGCGGGAGTGTCGTCGCGTGTCCCCGCGGGTCAGCGCTGGATCCATCCTCGAGCGGAGGTCGTGCTCGCGCGCCTGTTGGTGCTCTCTTCACCGGACGGCGAGGACGGTGAGGACGCCGAACCGTTCGGTCTCGGCGCGGTGCATCGGGACACGCTGGTCGAAGGCAGAATCCTCAGCGGCGCGCGCGTCGGTCGTGACGTCAGCATGGGCGCGGGCTCGGTCATCGAGCCCAACGCCGTCGTCTTCCCCGGCGTGGTCATCGGACGCGACGTCACCATCGGCGCCGGCTCCGTGATCGGCCGTCCGGGGTTCCGCTTCGTCGAGGGGCCCGAGGGCTCGCTCCGCATGCCGCATCGCGCCGGCGTCACGATCGCCGACGGCGTCGAGATCGGCGCGGCGTGCACGATCGACGCCGGAATCCTCGCGCCGACGCGGATTGGAGCGAGGACGAAGCTCGATGCGCAGGTCCATGTCGGCCACGGCGTCACGATCGGCGCGCGCTGTCGCATCGCGGCCCAAGTCGGCCTCGCCGGATCGGTGATCGTCGAGGACGACGTGTGGATGGGAGGACAGGCAGGCGTCGCGGACCACTGCGTGATCGGACGCGGCGCGCGCATCGCGGCGAAGGCCGGCGTGATCGGCGACGTCCCGGCCGGCGCAGTCTTCGCGGGGTACCCGGCG